>CAZLNA010000118.1:0-6662 GCA_964560485.1 uncultured Desulfobacula sp.
AATGGCCGATCAGGCCGGCGACAGGATCTGTGCGATGCAAAAGCGCCCGAACCGCATCGGTCATCTGGAAATAGGAACAGGTTTTCCCTGGAGAAAGGCCATGGGCAGGGGCATCAAACAGAATAACCGAAAATCCCATTGCCAGGGCTTTGTCAATATAGGCATGAAACTGAAGGCCGATGCCGCCCCAGCCATGGACAAAGATCAGGGCCGGTCCCTGACCCCATTGCATGCATTGAATCTTATCATCATTGACCGGGAGCTCAAAAGAACGGCCTGTATTCAGTAAAGACCTCTGTTCCCTGGTCAGCACACGTCTTGGCGGTGAAAAAAAACGGCGTTTGATCAACGCTTCCATGATACCGGGAAAAATAGAATAGAGTGTTGTGAGGAGAACGCCTGTGACGCGCTGCCGGAAACGGATCCCATGGATGTTGATTGGACCGGTCCCGGTCTGGGTGTAGGAATGCGCCTTAACGATTTTTTTTTCCATGATGGGTTCTGGAACGTCTGTTGTGGATGGCCCCTGTTTTTTTGTTCTGCCCGTGGCAGACTGGGACGAATCCATTTCAATACGGATGAATGCCTCTCTCAGGTGCCGATGCTCAAGGAAAATAAAGATCCGCTCAGTCTCGTTCCCAGATCTGTACTGTTCAATAATGGACTGTTTAACCGTCATAAAAACCTCCTTTTCGATTTTAAACACGAACGTTCGTGCTTTTTTGTTTGTATTATCTATGTTGTCACAAAATTCATACGCCAGTCACATTGCTTCAGGGTTGATAGGAAATGAGAAGCCGGTCAAACGCGGCCTGGGTCAGTTCCAGCGCATCTTTGCGGGCAATGGAATTGTGGTAAAGATAAAAACCGAGAATCAGAGAATACATCTCAAAGGCAAAGAGCCGGCAGTCGGCATCCGGTTTCAGATCTCCGGCAGTCACTGCGGATTCAGCCACCCGGATCAGGCTGTCGATCCACATGTCCTGCTGTTCCCGGATATAATCCCTTACCCTGCCCGGCCGGTCTGAATATTCAGCGGAAGACGCTACAAAAATGCAGCCGCCTGACAATTCAACGGTCCAGTCGATCCAGTAATCCATCATGGCTCTGAGCCGCCGGGAGCCGGCCGGTTTTTTAAGGGCCGGCATGAGGACATTTTCCATGAAGACATCACCGGCGTGCGCCATTACAGCAATCTGCAGATTTTCCTTGGATTTGAAATGGGAGAAAAGCCCGCTTTTGGACATGTCTGTGGCATCGGCCAGGCTGCCGATGCTCAGGCATTCCAGACCCAGCCTCGACGCCATTTCAAGGCCGATATCAAGAATCCTTTTTTTGGTTTCATCCCCTTTTTTCATAGAATGAAAATAGAACGGTCGTTCTATTTTGTCAAGTATCCTTTTGCACCCCGGTTTTTTTTAAACCGCCTTTTTACCCCTTACCCTTAATATGGAGGGAAAAAAAATGGATTACACCACTGTTCATCCCTTGTGCGAGAGCCAGAAGCACCACATCGATCTTCACTTGTGGCGCGGTGCGCCGCAAAACCTTGACGAGACACGCCCCATACAGATCCTGGTAAACCACGGCTATGTGGCCGGTTTCTGTCCGGACCGCCTTCAGCCGGCCTGGTCTGCCTACCGGGTGGCCCACGCTGATGACGATGTCGATTTCGACCGGCCGCTCATGTATTATGATGACCTGCGGCTTGACAAATCCCATCGCATCGGCCGCAAAACATTTGGCAAACTTGGCGGAATTCAGCTCAATGTGGGACATATGACACCCAATGAGGTGATTAACCGGCAGTTTGGACGGCTGGCCCAGATGGAGACCTTTCTGATGTCGAACATGAGCCCACAGTACGGCTCGCTGAACTCCGGGGTCTGGCTAAAGCTTGAGACCGCCATCAGAGAAATCGAAGATGAATCCGGGAAGGATCATGTCTGGGCCATTGTCGGCCCGGTCTTCGGCGAAGAACCCACTTCAATTTCCCGGGGCCAGGGCAAGTACCTGCCGGTTCCGGACAAGTATTTCTGCATCACTGTTGATCCGCACACCTATCCTTATGACACGCCGTCAAAGGTGGCAATTGACTGCTTTCTCATTCCCCAGAATGCACCGCGAAATTCAACCCCTCAAGAGTATCCCGCAACCCTGGAAGAGGTGGAAGCTGCCACCCGCTTGAATTTCTTTGCATCCTGGGGAAGGGACCTGCCGCTTGGATTGACTGCCGGGCAGGCAGCGCAACCCCGGAGTCGCCTGATGCAGATCCTTGGTAAAAAGAGCAAAGAATCCCTTTCCACGGCATCGGAATTTGAAAGAATGCGAAACGCAGCCACCAGTATTGATGATCTGATTGATTCGCTGACAGCGGAAGCCGCCCACATACAGGTTCTCGGCCGGGCTTTGACAGAAGAGGAAAGAATCCGTCTGCGGGTTATCCAGCACACGATTTCCTGGCTGATCCAGGCACGGGGGTTTTCAAAACCGCCGGTTGCACCTGAGCAGCCATCCAACCTGATCACCTACAAAATCATTTCCGACATGGAAGGACGGCTCAAAACAGGGGCCAGGACCGCTTGCAGTTTCTGGAACCGGTTTGTTCAGCCCAGGTTCCCCATCGTGATCCGCCTGGATACGTTCACCCGGAACAGCAGCACGATTGCCCGGGCGTATAAACCCTATGAAAAAAACAACGTCCGGTACGGGCGTGTGGAATTTAACACAAAATACCTGGGAGAGTTTACGGAAAATGAAATTGCCGCCACCATCATCCATGAAATCGGCCATTCCCTTGGGATCGGCTGGGAAGAATGGAGCGACCTGTTTAACCGGGAAACCGGCAGATTCACGCCTGATGCAGTGAGCCGGCTGAACCCGCTTGAACAGATGCGGGTCGAACTGACCGGTGGCGCCGGCACCGCCTATGCCCACTGGGATGAAGCCAGGTTTGATAAAGAATTGATGACCGGATACCAGGACCAGGGCGAACACATCCTGCCCATCACCATCGAATTGATGGAGATCCTGGGGCATCGTGTGAGTGAGCAGCTCAATGACAAGACAGCACTGAGCGAACTGCTTGAGGATGCTGCCAATGTCGTTTTCTCACGCCAGGATGAAGTCCGGCAGTTGAACCTTGAACATTTTGAAAAAACAGATCTGTTTGAACGAATTCCTCACAAACGGCCTGAATCCTAAACCTCCTTAAAAATTAAAAAATAATAACACTTATAGATAAACTGGGAGCATGTACTTTCCCAGCTCTTTCATTCCGCCATCTTTCACCGGTCCATTTGAATCTTCCACAAGCGCTGTGCATTTTGATACGCAATTGCGGCAGCCGTTTTTTCAGGCAGTTTTTTTAGCATCTTCCGCCAGTAAACCACCTGGGAATAAAAATCACCGGCCCAGTGAAATGAAAACACATTGTCAAAGGCCAGGACAAACCGGTCCGGGTGGGCCATGATCAGTTCTTTCCACTCCGGTTTGAAATCCTGTTTTTTAAACAGCCTTGTCCAGGGCTGTTTGCCCGACGTGCTGACCATTGGATTGCAGTGGGATGTGATCAAAAAAAGGTTGGGATGCGCTCTTATAAGGCTTGCCGCCTTTGCCGGACTCAGCTGGCCCATATGGATCAGACCGACAGGAATGTCTTCATTCTCAGATAGAAAAATCTTGAATTTTTTCATGAATTTATTGCGTTTCGATTCAAAATCCATGCCTGAAAATTCAATATGGGCGATATAGGGCCACCCTTTTGTCCGGGCTGTATCAATAAAGGGCTTCAACCGGGGATGATCCGGCGGGATCACGGCTTTTCCCGCACCAACCCCCTTTTTGGCCGCATGCCACATGATGATTTCCGCCATCCCCTTGTATTCAAATTTCCCGATCTCAGTTAAAAAAATCCTGGGAAACCCTTTGCCGCCTTTCATAAAGGCCCGGGTCTTGGTTTTGGCCATTGGAACAATCCTGTCCGGGTACTTTCTGTACAATCGCACCACATCTTTGGACGATTGTTTGAAGCGGCAGGAAAGCAGGCATTTGACAACCCCTGCCCGGTCCAGCCGCGCGACCAGTTTTTCAAGATCTGTGCTCGGTTCAATCTGGGAATGGGCGTCAATGATGGGACCCTGCCAGTATTCCGGGTTGCCGCGCCACTCTTCAAAACCTGCGCCAATGGCAGACGAATGAATCATCAGAAAAAAAGAGAATACCGCTGCCGCCAGAATGGATCTGAGTGTGTTATTCATATCGACTCATTGAATATTTATTCTATGAATGAAATCAACGCAGGCCCTGCTCCTGGATCAGTTTGTCCAGGCTGGTGGCATACACATTATTGTGATCGGCAAAACAGATATGAAAAATATGGGTTTTATCGGCCTGCCTGGCATCCAGTGCGTCCAGGACATCGGGCTGGTTGTCGCCGATAAATTCACATTTCAGGTTCTCCACCAGCACACGGCCGGACCGGTCAAGGATATCCCCGGAAAGAATTTTCCCGCGATAATCAAGGGGCTCTTCAGACCAGAACGATAGGCCGCCTTTACTGATATCAATTAACGGAAAGATCAGTTCTCTTTTCTGGGCCAGCTGGAGGCTCAGTTTTTCCTTGGGCATGTAACGCCTGTGTTTGCGGCGTTCAGAGGCATGGTCCAGGTCAATGATTTTCGAATTCCCTGTGTAGGGTTTGGTCTCATACCGGGTGATGTGATCCAGCTGCGTCAGCAGCTGGTTGATTCTGAGGGTCTGTTTTCTGAACCGCTCCAGATCTTCGGCCAGGGTCTCATCTTCTGCCATCTGCATGGCCACCAGATCGGTCTGGCCGAGCAGGATCTGAAGGGGCTGGCGAAGTTCATGACAGATAGCGCCTGAAAGCTCCACCAGGTTCTGAAGTTTTTCTTTTTCTTCTTTCTCCTTTCTGGTTTGAACCAGCAGAGTAATATCCTGTCCCACGGTCTGAAATTTTACCACCTCATCATTCCGGTCAAAAATGGAACGGATGGTCCACCTCAGGTAGCGTTCGCCCTCTTCTGAGTCTGCGATTGAAAATTCAAAGGTGTTCACCGGTCTTTGCTTGCTGAGCCTGGCAAATTGCCTTCTGAACAGCGCCTGTTTATCCTCCGGCAGCATGAGAAAAAAATTCTCGCCTTCACAGGTGTCTTTCAGGCAGTTGAAATAGTGGCTGAATTCGTTGTTGGCATAGGTGATCACCCCGTCTGAATCAAACCGGCATATCATTGCCGGGATATCTTCAATAATCTGTTTTAACCGCTCCTGATTTTTTTCCAGTTCTTTCTGGGCCTTGACTTTTTCTTCCGTGTCAATGATGACGATGAGAATGGGTTCGTCGCGGTCTGCCTGCCCAGAAGCGTTTCCCATCACCCTGACCGCCAGCTCCGTATCAACCCCCTTTTTATTGCTTTTGAGCATGCGGATCGCCATTTTTACGCTGCCTGAATAGTCTCTGGCATGCCTGAATTCTCTAATGAATCTGTCCTGGTCCTTTTTTGTAATGAACTGGCTTAACGGCCTGTAGAGGAGGTTTGAAAAATCAAAGCCGATTAAATCGCAGAAGGCCTGGTTGGTTTTTTCAATAATGCCTTTATCATCCACGGAAATATACCCCACCGGTGCCTGGTCGAAGAGCTTGAAATACTTTTCCCTGGCCTGCTGGGCTTCTTCCTGGGTCTGGGCCAGTTCCCGGTTCTGCATTTGAAGCTCAATCTGGTGAACCTTCAGATCGTGAAAAATGGCTTTAATATCTTTTTGTGACAGTGTTCCGGAAACAATTGCATCCTTGTCCAGTAACGCTTCAGCCTTTTTTTTCAACTCATCCAGATGCGGCTTCTCAGATTTGGCTGCCATTTTGTCCTCCTGCTCCTTCATGAGTCCCAATCTGCATTTACATCGCGCTCTGTGGTGGCCACGGCAACGACCTGTCCCTGGTCATCCATCAGCTTGGTTGCGGTCAAATGGATATCAATAATCTCCCCTGCTTTTGATCTGCGTTGTGTTTTCAAAGATTCTAGTTCCCTGCCGGTCTTGATATGGCGGATCATGTCAAAATGCTCGGCCACCCGATCCTGGGGAATGATATCTGATATGTTCATGCTCAAGGCTTCATCTTCCGTATATCCGTAAGTTTTCTGCGCGCCCTGGTTCCATTCCAGGATATTGCCGTCCAGGTCCTGAAGCGTCACTGCGTCGTTGGAATCCATGACCACGGTGGCCAGGCGCCGCAGTTTGAATTCACTTTGCTTGCGGGTAGTGATGTCGATAAAAACAATGATCACTCCGGAAAAATGGACCTCAGATATCTGATAGGGATTGATCCGGATAATATAATAGTGGCCGTCTTTGGTCACCGCCTCATGCTCAATACCCTGGCTGCTCCCGGAAAGCGTTTTAATCAGTTCGATTAAATCCACATTTTCTAATCCATGGACAATATGATCAATGGGACGTCCCACATCCCCCTGGGTAATCTTGAACAGCCGCGCAAGCTGAGGGGTGTAGTGTCGTATCTCATAGTTCTCGTCCAGAAAAAGGATGGGAAGTTCCAGGTTGGACAGCAGGTTTTCAAGATCGTTCTTGATCTCTATGAGTTCAAAATTCTTGCCCTGGTATTCCGCGTTCACCGTGTACAGTTC
>CAZLNA010000119.1:0-6634 GCA_964560485.1 uncultured Desulfobacula sp.
GGATAAGGAGCTTAATTTCCCTTTTTTCAACCAGCCCATATCTGCGATTTTCAGGCCGAATATTGTTTCGTGCGGCAAAGATACAGCCATTGGTGAGGCATCCAAAAAAATGAGCAGGGGCGGGACCGGGGCTGTCCTGATCAAGGATGATGCGCGCAGGATTGTCGGTGTGGTGACAGATGCCGATCTCAGGGCCCGGGTGCTGGCCTGCGGGCTGGATCCGGATCAGCCGATATCTGAGATCATGTCCCGCCCGGTGGTCTCCATCCCGTCAGACCGCCAGGTGTTTGAAGCATTTTTAAAAATGACCGAACTTGACAAGCGTCACCTTGCCGTGACCAGTAAAACCGGTGATATTATCGGCATTATCAGTGAAAAAGACCTGGTCAGTGCCCAGACCGATGCAGCCTATCTGCTGATCAAAACCGTACATTCCGCAACACGGATCGAGCAGCTGGCAGGCATTCATTCAAGGCTGTGCAGTCTTCTTCTCGATCCCATAAAAAATGAAAACAGCCCGGAATATATTACGCGCCTGATTACAGCGTTTTCAGAAGCCATTCTCGACAAAATCATTGCGTTCGTGCTTGACCAGCTCGGTCCGGCCCCCTGCCGGTTTGTTTTCATGATCATGGGATCTGAGGGCAGGGATGAACAGACCCTGATTTCTGACCAGGACAATGCCCTTGTTTTTGAGGATGCAGACGATTCTGATGAGAAAGAAAGGGCAATGGACTACTTTACGCAGTTTGCCCTTCATACCTGTGATATGCTTCATACAGCCGGGTACCGGTATTGTGACGGCGACAACATGGCAAAAAACCCCAGATGGTGCCAGCCGCTCAGTGTGTGGAAAGGATATTTCAGTGACTGGGTGCGCAGTATTGAGCCTGAAAAAATTCTCTATTCAAGCATCTTTTTCGATTTCAGGGGGGCATGGGGAGATCTTTCACTGACCGAGGAGTTGAAAACATTTCTTCACGAATCTGTTTCAAAGTGGCCGGTGATTCTCAGGTGCATGACTGAAAATGCCCTGCGTTTCAAACCGCCGGTTAATTTTTTCGGCAAATTTGTGGTTGAGGACAAAGGGGATCACAAGGGGTCTTTTGATATCAAACGGACCCTGCTGCCCATTGTGGATTTCGCCAGAATTTATGCACTCAGGGAAGGCATTGCCAGCACCAATACGCTCAACCGCCTTTTCCGGCTCTATATCAAGGGAGCCATTGACAACAGGGAATATCTCAATCTGTACAGGTCGTATAATTACTTGATGCGGCTGAGGTTTTTACGCCAGATCACCACCATAATGGATGAAAACCAGGTGCCGGACAACTTTATTAACCCGACCAACCTTTCCGCGCTGGACCAGACCATGCTCAAAGAGATTTTTAAAATCATTGAGAGGCTCCAGCAGAAAATAAAGGTTGAATTCGTCGGCACTGCCTGACAATTTCGCAGGATGGCGGATTCACGGGCAGGGCTTTATTGACGCAGGCCCTAAGGTTGTGTATACTTTTCGCATTGGCTGTACAATTTACCTGTCTAACATTTCCTGTTCGCAGCCGGCGGCCCCCATCCTTTGTCTTCGTACCCGCTGGTCAGGGGGAGACGCGTTAACTCGGCACCAGCAGTATGCGCTTTCTTCAGGAAAGGAGAATTCATGAAAGATCAATCCTCTCAGGTGTTTCTTCAACGTGCGAGAGTGATGACCCTTGTCAGGCGGACCGTCTTTGGCCTGGTCATGATCGCATTATTCTATTCACTATCTGCCATTGTCTATTCCACCCAGGTAATTTACAAGGTGAAGCTCAACTACGCCATCATCCTTGAAGAATTCGGGGGCAGGCGTCAGGCAGTGACCGATGTCGGCTGGCATTACCGCCTGCCGTTTTTTACCCGTCTTGAAAAAGAGGTGCCCCTGATGAAGCAGAACCTTTATCTGGGCGGCAGTCAGGAGCCGATGAAAATTATTTCAAAAGAAAATGTCGCCCTGTGGACCTCGGCCTCCATGACGTTTAAAATAAAGGATCTCAAGCAGTGGGGGATTGAAAACCTTTCACCTGAAATCCTGCTTCAGGCTGATTTTGACGGCATTGCCAAAGATATCCTCCAGGGCAAGGAAGTCAACCGGCTGATCAGTGACCGTGAAATCATTAAAGAAGAGATTTTTCAGGCACTTAAAAAGCGACCGATCAATATCAACGGTCCGACCCTGGAAGAAAAGTACGGCATTGAAGTGGTCAGCTTTGTCCTCAATGAAACCCGTTTCGGCGACAAGCTGATCGAGGCGACCGAGGAAAAGAAACGGCGCCAGTTGATCTCTGAAGCAGACAATTATGCAGCAGACCAGGAAGCTGCCCGCATCAGAAAATTATATAAGGCCTATCTGGACGGCATCCGTTCCCTTCATCTTGCCCTTGGCGGAGAGGAAAAAAGCACGGTCCATCCGGCCCTTCTTGATTTCCTTTCCCAGCAGAAATGGGCGACAGCATATGAAAAAAATCAGTCCGATCAGAAAACCTTTGTCCTTCACGGTGCCCGTCAGCCGCCGGCATTGACCCTGCCTGACGCAGGCCGTACCGGCCCGGCCGGGACTTCGGCCGGCCAGGGGCGGCCCGCAAAGGTAAATGCGCCGGTTATGCTGCCTTAAGCATCAACGGCTGTAACGATCCTGCAATGAGATATCTTTGGGGAGAAGCCCATGCCCAGGAGAACAACAAAGGAAAAAACATTCATCCGGCTGCCGGAACAGACCATCGACAGAATCGAGTCGCTGGTGGCGTCGTGGACATATGACACCAAAGCGTTTGTCCGGTCCCGGCTGAATCAGTACCGGCCGCCAAATCCTGTTCTGACATTTTTTAAAGAGTCCTTTTTTCTCGTTTTTTTTCTGCGTAAAAGAGGAAAAAAACTCAATGTTCTGAATAATCCGCAAGTGCTCACAGACTGGAAAAAACGGTTTTTGTACTCCGGAGAAACCAATCCTGCCGCCTCATGGAACACCATTATAGAGCGCGAGCTGACACGGCCTGAATACCATTATCTCATCGCTGTCCTCGACCGGGAGTTGACAGATATCCACGTCCCTATTGAATTTGAACTGATCTTTGAAAAAATATACCGGGCCCATATCCGCAAGGAGCATATTGAAGACCCGGATGTCCCCAAAGCCCCGATCGTTCTTGTGGAGGGCGCCTCCGGCAGCGGAAAAAGCGCTACCGTTCGTGAGGCGATTGAAAAAGTGATCTTTAGAAACGAAGTCATTCCCACAGTGGACTGGCGGATGAAAAAAGAAGAGATCCTTGCCGGTCACAGCATGTTTACCACGCTCGAAGAGGTGGATCCTGATTTTGCCATGAAAATTGCACGGAAGCGGAAACAGACGTTTTATTCCCGGCTGGCAAGGATTCCGATCCTACGGTTTGTCTTTAAAAAACGGATCATGAAAAATCTGAAACATTTTGAAGAGCGCGGTATGACCGTGGATGCGTCCGTGATTACCCCCAATGATTATCAGACCGCGTTATCAGGCGAGCCTGGAAACTATTTCAAGCGGGCCATGGGCCACCCCCGGGTGACCTGCATCCGCCATATTGAAGAAGCCCATTCTGCGTTCGGCAAAACAGATTCTTCAGGCGGCAGTACCGGTACTGAAAAGCAGCAGCGGACCCTGATCGATACCTCCAATATTGTTCTGGATGAAATTATAGAGGGCCGGCGGGATTGTTTTCTCATAGCCACCAGTGACCGGACCCACCAGTTTGACGGTGCCATTTACCGGCGCTTTGTGGAAAAAGGGCGGGTGATAGACATGTCCGGCTACTGGACAGACAAGGAGAGTGTTAAAACCCTTGTTTTTATTGAGATCAAGCGCCACCAGATCCCCACCCATTATAATGAATCCTCTGATACACTTGACCGGGCAGCAGAGAAGATATTTGGGATTTTCAAGGAACGAAGCCTTAAAATCAGTCCGGCCTATGTCCGGAAGCTCGTGGAATCCGTGATCAACATCAAAGGGGACTTTATCTGTGATTATCTTGATAACGGCGTCCTGATCCGCAGCGCTTTCCAGCTGGTGGCCAAAAATGTTTACGGTGAACTGTACAATAAGGTGGTTGATCGCATGGAGCGCAATGTCAAATGGGAAGAGTATGTCGGAGATATCAAGGACAAGTTTTCCGAAATGGCGAACAATTGCTTTAACTATGGTGTCAGTGAAGACAAAGGGGTGGTCCTGACCGGCCCGCCCGGTTCGGGCAAAACCTTTCTGGCCAGGACCTGGCTCTCTGCCAACCGGAATGTCCACGATATCACCACCAGCCCCTCTGCGCTGCAGGATCCGTCAAGCCCTGTTCACGGTGCGGTGACCAATCTTGAGCGGGTCTATGATATTGCAAAGATGGTGGCGCCGGCGGTCATTTTTTTTGATGAGGCCGATGCCCTGGCACCGAGACGGAGCGGCCAGGGCCAGCCGTCTGATGCCCTGACCAATAAATTTTTGAATATTATTGACGGTGAGATCCCGCTCAATAAAGTCTTTACGGTTTTAACCACCAACCGGCTTGACATCCTCGATCCGGCCCTGATCCGGTCAAAACGGCTCAAAACCCTGGAAATCAGCGGACATCTCAGACAGAAGGATATCATTGAAATCATAGCCAAGCAGCTGGAAGCGGTCAACCATCCCAGGCAGGTGGAGATCGAGAAGATCATTGAGACGGCTCAGGGAATATGCAACACACCGGCAGACTATACCTCGTTCACTGAAAAGGCCATTGCCCTGTGCAGCACCGAATATAAAGTGATCATGAAGCTTCGGTCTCTGACCCGGTCCACTGAAGAGGAAAAATGTGATTTTATCAAGCTGAACTTTAAAACCATTCTCGGTGTCCTGGATGCAGTGGCGGCACCGCCGCTGTTAAAGGCAAATATCAAAACAGACCTGATGAATTTTGTGGATCACTATGACCAGATACTAAGCAGTGTCAGCCATATCCAGAAGGAAACAGATTATCCCCTTGTGGAAGCCCATCTGATATCAGCCCGGCGTGAGATTTCCTCCAGCCCGGTCCGCAAAGGCGTGATCCAGCTCAATGAGTACCTGGAAACCGAGCTCAGCCAGGAGCCCCAGGTGGGTTTTATCATCGGTGTGGGTGCAAACGATGTGTCCGGGCTGCTGCTGCCGATTGCCACCAGCCTTACCGGCCGGGTGGAAGGCGCGTCTCCCATTATTGTCACGGGTGCGGTCTCCTCTTCTTCAAGCAATTCTGCTGAACTGGACATGGCGGTTCAGATGACCCGGCAGTCTGCCCAGGAAGCCCTGACCATGGTGAAGAATTATATCCAGGAACTGGCCCCGGACATAAGCATCCCCTGGATTATCGGAGATTTTCTGCAGCATTATTCACTTCACCACCAGCTGCTGTCTGCATCCTATAATGTGGGCGGGCCGTCAGCCGGGTATGCCCTTGCCCTGAACACATTGTCCGCCCTTCTTCGGCTGCCCCTCTGTATCGATTTCGGTATTACCGGCGCCCCATGGACCAAAGGGGTGAGAAAAGATGAGGTGGGCGGGTCTGTCATTATTGGCGGGCATAAGAAAAAATCCGAAAAGGTTTTGCTTCATCTGAGACGAATGTACATGCCGCTGCAGAACTACAAGGATCTTGAACCGGAATTTTTAATGGGATACTGGCAGCGGCACAAGGATATTATTGCCGTGACGCATTTTGCCGACCTGATGCCGGAAGTCCTTTACCTGGATGAGGACCATAACCGCCAGCTTGAAAAGCTGATCTCGATGCGGATTACCCTGAAAAGCGAGAAGTATTTTGCCAAACCGAGAACCCCGAATCTGAAATCCGATATCATTGAGCTTAAAAACCAGATGCGGGAGCGGGCAGAGGCAGAAATCCTGTTCCGGGTCAATGCATTGAGAAATTACCTGATGGACCCGGAACGGGTGAAGTATATTTCCCACGAGCAGGTCTTTACAAAATATATGGATGTCTCCTGAAAACCGCCTGAAATAAAGTAAAAAAATTATACAGCGCAGCCCCCTAACCTTGGAAAAGGGGCTGCGCTGCGTTAAAAAGTTAATCGCTATGCCGGATTAACTTCAGTGTTCAACTGCGTCTTCTGATCCGATCGGTACGCGGATATCTTCAACCAGCTGTTGGATCTCTTCCGGTGGTTCCTCTGTCATCATGGAAACTCCGTAGGATACGGCAAAGTTGATGCATGCACCGACAAATCCGAATGCCTGCGGATTGATGCCGAAAAGCCAGTTGTCGACATTATCCGGCAGCATGGCCGTGGATTTCACAAAGAACCATCCTTTATATATAAAGATATAGACAAGGGTGGTGCCCAGGCCTGCGAGCATGCCGCAGATGGCGCCTTTGTCATTGGCCCGTTTGGAAAAGATCCCCATCATGATGGCCGGGAAAATCGATGATGCAGCCAGGCCGAAGGCGAGCGCCACCACCTGGGCGGCAAACCCGGGCGGGTTCAGCCCAAGGTATCCGGCCACCAGGATGGCGCCGGCAATGGCGATTCTGGAATACATCAGCTCTGACTTGTCATCAATGTCCGGCATGAGCCAGCCTTTGAGCACGTCATGGGAAAT
>CAZLNA010000120.1:0-6478 GCA_964560485.1 uncultured Desulfobacula sp.
CCTGTATAGACCGCTCCCACATTACAGGCCGTCAGATAATCAGCAATGGCATAGATATCCTCTTTGGTTCCGCTGATATCCTCTTTCATGGGCTGGTATTTGAGATGAAATCCGCCTACAATGGCTGCAATGGCGTCATCCGGAAAAAGGGTTTTCGCCGTATCGACCATGTTGATCAGCCCGTTGTGACAGCAGCCTGTAAAAAGCACGATCCCGGATTCTTCCCGGACTGCAAGAAGCACCTCATGGTCAAAGGCATCCGGGACGAGACCATCTGCTTTTTTCTCAAGAAGGAATTTGTTGCCTTCAGGCCCTGGCTGATTGTGCTCAATCGGGGTGATGACAAAAACATTTTCAAAAATCTCCTTGGTAGCGGCCAGGTATCGGATTCTGCTGTCATATGTGTTGAGTACGTCAGGATCGAGTCCGATATAGCGCGACAGCAGTTGCGAGTGCTTGACCAGCGGATGGACCAGGTTGTTCAGTGTCCTGGGCAGTTTTGCTCCGATATTGCCATAATATTCTTTTCTCGCGTTTTCATGCATATAGACCGTCACTTCTGATGTTTTGGCGAAAAGTGCGGCAAGCCCGCCGCCGTGATCATAGTGGGCATGGGAGAGAACAGCCGCATCGATTGCGTCAAGGTCAATCCCGAGCTTTCCTGCGTTTTCTGTGAACCGCCCTGACGTACCCGTATCAAGAAGAATCTGGATACCGCTGCCTGTTTCAATATGCATGGAAAGGCCGAATTCACTGACCAGGGTGCTTTTACCTTCCCTGGAGTCCTCGATCAACGTGGTAATTTTCATAATAACCGCCTTTTTTTAAGCCTGTGGCAATTGATCAACCCGACATGACTTTTAAAAACCTGCTTGCTAGTCTGAAACAATGAAGTGACGTCATCATCACGCATTCTATATAAAAACAAAACAAATGCAAAGAACAATTCAGCAGATACCGGCCTGCGGGTTGAATTTCATCTTTGCTTCATGCTTGAAGCCTTTTGATGTTCAGGGTATGATACCCCCCATGAAAACCATGCCCCAGATCACCCATTACCAGTTTGGAAGAATAGAAATCGACGGCCGATGGATCAATAACGACCTGATCATCCTGCCTGACGGCCGCCTCAAAGAAAACTGGCGCAGGGCCCGGGGACATCTTCTTGAGTATTCGGATATCTTGCCCCTGATCAACGCCGGACCTGATATCATCATTGTGGGAACCGGTGCCTATGGTAGAATGGATATGGACAGTCGACTGATATCTCAGCTTTCCGATATCAAACTGGTCGCTCTGGCATCTTTGCAGGCGGTAACAGAATACCGGAACGCCATAAAACGCCCCGGTTCTGTGGGTGCCTGCTTCCACCTCACTTGTTAAGGATGTGCATGGAAAACCCTAATGACACGCGTTTTACCTTCTGCCCGGGCTGCGGGCAGAAAACCATTCATTCTGCAGGACCGAAATCTTTTACCTGCAGCCGATGCGGATTCCATTTTTACCTGAATATTGCAGCTGCAGGCATGGCGGTTATCTTCAACAGCCATAAAGAGTGCCTTGTCACCGTCAGAGGACGGAACCCGTCTAAGGGACTGCTCGATTTCCCGGGCGGGTTTGCCGAGCCTGAGGAGACCATTGAAGCCTGCCTGGTCCGTGAAATCAAAGAGGAACTCTGTCTCGACATTGATCAGATGACCTATTTTTGCACCCATCCCAACCAGTACCTGTACAAAAACATCTGGTATTTTATCATGGATATGGTCTTTATCTGCACAATCAAAAGTTTTGAACCTATTAAAGCCGGTGATGATGTGGCTGACTATTTATTTCTTGCGCCCCGGGAAATGAGTGCGGACAAGTTCGGGTTCGATTCCACCAAGACCCTTGTAAACCGTCTCCAGACAGGACCTGTGCCTGATGTTTAGTCCTGCGGCCAAGCCGGTATCTATTGCTAATTTCCACTAAATATGTTTTATCATGCTCCATGAACCGACGCCGCGTGCCGACCAAAACCTTTCGCAAACCGTATAAAAAAAAACAGGGCTATTCCAGAAAGCCGCTGCAGTTAATGCATCCAGGCTCGGACAAGTCTCTGAACACGGTATTTCAACAGATTGGCAAACCTGAAAAAACACCATTTGTGCCAGACCCTTTCCAGGTTGAGGCCATTAACGCGATTCAGACGTCAGACTGCCTGGTGACCGCACCCACTGGTGCCGGAAAAACATGGATTGCCGAACAGGTGGCGCAACAAGTGATTGAACAAAAGGGCAAGGTCTGGTATGCCACACCGCTCAAGGCACTGACCAACTCCATCCATGCCGGTTTTTCAAAGCTTCTGGGAAAGGAAAATGTCGGCATACTCACCGGTGACATAAAACAGAACACTCATGCGGACATTATCATCGGCACGACTGAGATCCTCAGGAACCAGCTCTATGATGCCATGCATACCGGCGAGAACCTGACCTGCGATCTGATCATACTGGATGAGGCCCATTTTCTGGGCGATGAACAGCGCGGTGTGGTCTGGGAAGAAATCATGATTTACCTGCCGGTCCGTATCCCGCTGTTAATGCTTTCCGCCACCATTGGAAATCCCCGCCAGATTGCCGGCTGGCTTGAATCAATCCGTGAAAAAACCTGTGTGGTCATTGAAAATAAAAATCGACCGGTGCCGTTGTTTCCGCTTTTCCTCCATCCCGGGGGCACATTGTTTCCCTTATTGAAAAAAGGTGACAGTACTTCCCGTCTGCATAAAAAAGTCCATGCCTTTGACAATAAGAAAAAAGATACTAAGGCGCTGCGCCGAAACCAGCTGCCGCCCTTTGACCAGATATTATCCGTTCTTGATCATTACGACCTGCTGCCGGCCATTTTCTTTTTAAAGTCACGCAAGGAGTGTGATCAGGCGATCCGGCTATGCAAACCGGCTCTGTTGAATTCAAAGCCTGATCAAAAGGATACACTGAAAAAACGAATCAAACAGCTTGTGGCAGAGAACCCTCACCTGAAAAATCATAAGCAGCGGATTCAACTCGAAGTCACGGGTACGGCTGCCCATCATTCCGGCCACCTGCCAGCCTGGAAGATCGTGGTGGAAACCCTGATGGCAGAGGGACTGCTCAATGCCATGTTTGCCACTTCCACTGTGGCTGCGGGCGTTAATTTCCCGGCAAGGTCTGTGGTGGTCCTTAACTCTGACCGGTTCAACGGAGTGGAATTCATGCCGCTTTCCACCAGTGAATTTGCCCAGATGACCGGCCGTGCCGGCCGGCGCGGCATGGACCGGATCGGATTCGGAATCATCCTGCCGGGCCGGTACATGAATTTAAATTATGTGGCCGGCCTGATAAAATCCCCGCCCCTTGACGTGGATTCTCAGATCACCATCAACTTTTCCATGGTTTTGAACCTGCTCTTATCCCACACACCAGACCAGATCAAAACCCTTCTTGATAAATCCTTTGCCTCCTATCAGATCGCATCCGGGAAAAAACGCGGAAAAAAGGCCAGAAAACGCTTTGGCCAGGACATGGAACTGCTCTGGTACGATTTTCTCGATCACATGGATTTTCTGTTAGATGAAGGGTTTGTCTCAGAAGACGGCAGGCTTACCGATGATGGTCTGTGGGCCTCGAAACTGAGGCTGGATTCCCCTCTGCTGGTCGCCCAGTCGATCCGGTATTCACTCCTGCCGGACCATGCACCTGAACTGCTGGCCGCAATTGTCGCCTCGTTTGTCAATGAACGCGAATTCAAGGATGATCTGCTCTACAGCGGGGCATTGCCCAAACAGCTCAAAGAGGCGTTTCTTGATGCCAGAAAAGGACTCAAGCCATTTGCCGTTAAAATGCTTTCTGCCGGATTTGATGCACCCAATCTATTTATTCAGCCCAGTTTAATGACCTATGCCTGGGCATATGGCAAAGAGTGGGATGAGCTTCTGCCAGGATCAGATTATGCAGAGGGTGATTTTGCAAGGCTTGTGCTGAGGACCGCTGAAAATCTAAGACAGCTGTCCAAGCTCGAGGAGCACTTCCCCGGCATTGCCCGGACTGCTAAAAAAGCAGTTGCATTGATTTTAAAGGAACCGGTGGTCACCGAGTTTACATAACCCATGAAGACAAAAGATAAAAGGAAAACCCCATGAAAGAAATCATATCCTCAGACGCCCCGGCCGCAATCGGCCCCTACAGCCACGCAGTGGTTCATAATGATCTGATTTTCTGTTCCGGACAGATCCCGCTAAATCCCGACACCATGGCAATTGATGCTGCGACGATTGAAGACCAGACCCGGCAGGTGATGGAGAACCTTTTACATGTGCTCAAAGCATGCGGCGCAGATCTTAAAAGCATCCTGAAAACCACCATTTTTTTAGACAGCATGGAGGACTTTACTGCCATGAACACGGTTTACGAAGAGATCCTGGATGGTCACAAACCTGCCCGCTCCACTGTCGAGGTCTCCAGACTCCCTAGGGGGGTTAAAATTGAGATTGAATGTATTGCATCCGCTTAAGAAAGGAGTGTCATCATGACCCAGGATACCAAAAAAGTGATCTATTCCATGATCAATGTCTCAAAATTTCACGGTACCCGCCAGGTGCTCAAAGATATATCCCTTTCCTATTTTTACGGGGCAAAAATCGGCGTTCTCGGCCTCAACGGATCCGGGAAAAGTACCCTGCTGCGAATCATGGCAGGTCAGGATACCCAGTTTAACGGTGAAACCATCCTCTCAAAAGGATTTTCCATCGGTTATCTTGAACAAGAACCCCTTTTGGACTGTGACAAAACCGTTCGTCAGGTGGTCGAAGAAGGGGTTCAGGAGGTGGTGGATCTTTTGGCTGAGTATGAAAAGATATCAGAAGAGTTTGCCAATCCCATGTCTGATGATGAAATGACAGCCCTTATTGAAAAGCAGGGCAGGCCCCAGGACAAGCTCGATCACATGGAGGCCTGGGATCTCGACGCCAAGTTGAAAATGGCCATGGACGCCCTTCGCTGTCCACCCGGCGATACCCGTGTGGATGTGATTTCCGGCGGTGAAAAACGTCGTGTGGCCCTGTGCCGCCTCCTGCTTCAAAAACCGGATATACTGCTGCTCGACGAACCCACCAACCACCTTGATGCGGAATCCGTTGCCTGGCTGGAACAGCACTTGAGCCGGTATGAAGGCACTGTCATTGCCGTTACCCATGACCGCTATTTTCTTGATAATGTGGCAGGATGGATTCTCGAGCTTGACCGCGGTTACGGCATTCCCTGGAAAGGCAATTATTCCTCCTGGCTGGAGCAGAAGCAGAAACGTCTTGCCAGCGAAGAAAAAGCCAGTTCCAAACGTCAGCAGACCCTTGAAAGGGAGCTTGCCTGGATCAATATGTCCCCAAAGGGAAAACGCACCAAATCCAAGGCACGTATCAGGGCTTATGAAGACCTGCTGAAAACGGATGTCAATGAACAGGAAGAGCGCCTGGAGATATTTATCCCCCCCGGTCCCAGGCTTGGCGATAAAGTGATCGTGGCCGATACCGTAACCAAGGCGTTTGGTGAAAAGCTGCTGGTGGAAAATATGAGCTTCACCCTTCCGCCAGGTGCGATTATTGGTGTGATCGGACCGAATGGAGCAGGAAAAACCACTCTGTTCAACATGATAACCGGTAAAGAAAAACCAGACTCAGGCACGTTTGAGCTTGGTCAGTCCACCAAGCTTGCCTACGTGGACCAGGATAGGGACACCCTCGACCCGGAAAAGAGCATTTATGAAGTTATTTCAGACAGCCAGGAAAAAATGATCATTGGCGGCCGTGAAATCAATTCCAGGGCGTATGTGGCCAAATTCAACTTTTCAGGATCAGATCAGCAGAAAAAAGTCAGGGACATTTCCGGGGGCGAGCGCAACCGGGTGCATCTGGCAACCATGCTCAAACAGGAAGCCAACCTGCTTCTATTGGACGAGCCCACCAATGACCTGGATGTCAATACCCTCCGGGCATTGGAGGAGGCGCTGGAGTCATTTGCCGGTTCTGCTGTGATCATCAGCCATGACCGCTGGTTTCTTGATCGTGTGGCCACCCACATCCTCGCGTTTGAGGGGGACAGCCAGACACTGCTGTTTGACGGGTCCTATACAGAGTATGAAAAGGACCGGAAAAAGCGGCTCGGCATTGAGGCAGACCAGCCCACCCGGATTAAATACCGGCAGCTGACAAGATAAGACGCTGCCATCTAAAGGTTCACTGCTGCCTTACGGTTTTTTCACAAGCCGGAATCCCAGAGAATTATTCTGCTGGTCCGGCTTGTGGAAGACACGGTAGGAGACCCGGAGATCCGACGGTTTGGTATACCAGCTGCCGCCCCTGAGGACATGGGAGGACCCGCCGGAAGTGACCACGGGATTCTGCTTTCCGTGACGGGCATAACCGTCTTTGAGGTAGACATCACGGCACCATTCAAAGACATTCCCGAGC
>CAZLNA010000121.1:0-6449 GCA_964560485.1 uncultured Desulfobacula sp.
GGAGAAAACCATAGCATTTTCCTGGGCGTCTCCCCAGGGCCATGTGGTAAAAAAAATCTTCACGTTCAAGGCGGCTTCCTATGTGATCAACTGTGACATTGTTATTGAAAATAATACTGCCGGGACTCTTAACGATGCCATTGTTATCTCTATTCCCGGTTTTTATGATGAGGAAGTTAAAGCCCGCAGCCGTTTTGCTTTTGAAGGGCCGGTGGTTTATCTGAATGACGAATTCAAGAATGTTAAACCCGATGATATTGAAATTACTGAAAAAGACCGCAAAAAACCGGAAAAGGTTCAGGAAAAACTTGAAAAAAGCAGCTTCAGCGGCCATATTTCCTGGGCAGGGTACACTGAACGGTATTTCATGACCGCAGTCATGCCCAAGGAAGAAAACGGATCTGCGGCTGTAGGCAGTGCAAAGCTTTCTTTTGCCAATGATATCGTGACCACCCGGTATCTGCATAAGATGGACCGGCTCGATCCTGGAAAATCCGGAGTGGTTCAGCTTCGCCTTTTCATGGGGCCCAAAAGTCAGAAAGTCTTGAGAAATTACGGGAACAATCTGCCTGAAATCATTAATTTCGGCGGCTGGTTCAATATTCTTGATCTGATCGGAAAACCCCTGCTGACCATCATGAACCTGATCTATGATGTGATTCCCAACTATGGCGTGGCCATTATTCTGCTGACCATTCTTATCAAACTGGTTTTCTGGCCCCTTGGCACCAAGAGCTATAAATCCATGAACCAGATGAAAAAAGTTCAGCCGCTGATGATGGAAATCCGTGAAAAATACAAAGATGACAAACAGCGGATGAATCAGGAAATCATGGGATTGTATAAAACCTATAAGGTGAACCCTGCGGGCGGCTGTCTGCCCCTGCTGGTCCAGATGCCGATCTTTTTTGCCCTGTACCGGATGCTTTACCAGGCCATTGAGCTGAGGCACGCGCCGTTTTTCGGGTGGATCAGCGACCTGTCCGCCCCGGACCGTCTCTTTGAATTTGATTTTTCAATTCCGATGATGCAGGAACCTTATGGTATCCCTGTGCTGACGCTGCTGATGGGGGCATCTTTCCTTCTCCAGCAGAAAATGACGCCAACGGCCGGAGATCCCACCCAGGCCAAAATGATGATGATCATGCCGGTGGTAATGACCGTCATTTTTATCAATTTCCCCTCTGGGCTGGTCCTTTATATGATCGCACAGAATCTCTTGTCCATGGGGCAGCAATATTATACGCAGAAAAAGTTTTCGTAAGATGGAGGTAGACGATATGACAGAAACTCGCGAATTCAGCGGAAAAGATATCGATATAGCAGTTGAGAACGCCTGTCTGGCGCTTGAATTGTCCAAAAAGGACCTTGAATATGATGTGATTTCTGAAGGGACCACAGGTATTTTCGGAATTGTGGGAAGAAAAGATGCCCGGATACGGGTGAAGCTGCCGGGCACTGCCGGCCAGACCGACGAAGACGCCATGGAAGGCGTCCTTTCTATTGTTGACGAAGCATTTGGGGAAGATACCCGGCGTTCGGATGCCCCTGCAAAGCCTAAAAATGATAGGTCCTATGACATTCCCGAACCCGTTGACGTCACCCAGGAATCGATTGACCTGGGGGTTGAAGCGCTCCAGAAAATGGCAGATCTGATTACGGAAGACGCAGTGGTTACCGCCAAAACAGAGCAGGACCGGCTGACTTTAAGCATAGAAGGGGGAAATGCCGGAATTCTGATTGGCAGAAAGGGTCAGACCCTTGATGCGATGCAGTTTCTCACCGACAAAATCATCAACCGGAAAAGTGAGGCCCGTGTCCGTGTCCGCGTAGATATTGAAGGGTATATGGAAACCCGGAAAACAAATCTCAAGCAGCTCGCCTACAAGATGGCGGACAAAGCCAAGAAAACCGGTCGCCCTGCCACCATCAACCAGATGAGTGCCCAGGACCGGCGGATTGTTCACCTGGCCCTTAAAGACGACAACAAGGTCAGGACCCAGTCCATGGGGGATGGATATTACCGGCGGCTGGTGATTTTTCCGAAAAAGAAAAATTCCTTCAGAGGCAAACGCCGTTACAGAAGATAAGCTGTCATGACAGATACAATTGCCGCAATAGCAACCCCAAACGGCAGCGGCGGTATTGGTGTCATCCGCATATCCGGACCGGATGCCTTCAGCATGGCGGGCGCCCTTTTTTCAAAACAAAGAAACCCGCTTTCACCGGTTGAACAGCTTGTCTCTCATCAGGTGATTCATGGTTATGTGTTTGACCCCCAGGAAAACCTAGTGATCGATGAAGTCCTGCTGGTTCCCATGGCGGGGCCAAGGTCATACACAGCAGAAGATGTGGTTGAAATCCAGGCCCATTCAGGCGCCATGGTGCTTCGTGCTATTCTTGAACACCTCTTCAGGCTGGGGGCAAGGCCGGCAGATCCCGGTGAATTCACAAAGCGGGCGTTTCTGAACGGCCGGATTGACCTGACCCAGGCTGAAGCCGTGGTGGATATCATCAATGCCAAATCTGCCAATGCACTCAAGTTTGCTGCCACACAGAACCTGGGTGGCATCCGTAACCGGATTGATGCGCTAAGAGATCGGCTGATGAAGCTTTTGGCCAGGGTTGAAGCGGATATTGATTTTCCAGATGATGTCGAGGCATTTGAGCCGACTGCCAGTGACACGGAACTGATGGACAGTGTCCTGGATGAATGCCGCGGTTTCATCCGCCAGCATGAAGATGCCTGCTTTCTCAAAGACGGTATCCGGATTGTTATCTGCGGCCCCCCCAATGTGGGGAAATCGAGCTTGATGAACCAGCTTCTCTCCCAGGACCGTTCGATTGTTACGGCTGTACCCGGGACAACCCGGGACCCCATTGAAGAGGGGATGAATATGGGTGGTATCCCTTTTGTAATCAGTGACACAGCAGGCATCCATCAGACAGACGACCTGGTTGAAATAATCGGTATGGAAAAAGCCAAGGATCATATTCAGCAGGCAGATATCGTATTGTTCATGAAAGAGGCCGGTTCAGACCTGACTGAGACTGAAATGGACCGTATCCTTGATTTAAAAGCGCTTGAAGATCACCCTGCCGGAAGAAGGGTTGTCTTTGTGGTCAATAAGATTGATATCAAAGACCCTGCCCATCCCCGGCTGCCTGAAAAATATGATGATATTCCAAGGGTGGCGATTTCTGCATTAACCGGTGAAGGACTGGAGCCGCTCAAAGAAAAAATCGTCAGTATCAGTCTGGCCGGTATTGATACCCAGGCGTCGTCCATCCTTCCGAACCTGAGGCATAAAAGCGCCCTGGAAGAGGCTGTGGTGCATCTTGAGGCAGCAAATGCCGGAATGTTGCAGGCGTGCGAGCCCGAACTTCTCGCTATTGATATAAAGGCGGGTATTGATTCTCTTGGAACAATTACCGGGGAAACCGCCTCTTTAGATATATTGGACAGTATTTTTGATAATTTTTGTATTGGAAAATAAGGAAAATGACAGGTATGGCTCTTGATTTTAAAAAGCATTTTGTACAGTATGAAGCCCTGATTCAAATGGTGGACGCAATTTTTGAAAAGGTGAAAAATGAATATCCCAAAGAGGTCTTCTGCAGGGAGAAATGCAGTGACTGCTGCTATGCCCTGTTTGACCTGACCCTGGTAGAAGCGCTTTATATCAAACAAAAATTCATTGAAAAATTTTCCGGAATGGACAAGGAAAAACTCCTTCAGGTTGCGGATAAAACAGACAGAGCGCTGGTTAAAATGAAGCGGGACGCCTTTAAAAAGGTAAAGGATGGCGGAGATGAACTCGAGGTCATCGGGAAAATGAGCCAGGAAAGGGTCAGGTGCCCCCTGCTTGGCGAAGACAATCTTTGTGTGATGTATGAACATCGCCCCATCACCTGCAGGGTATACGGCATCCCGACCTCCACAGCCGGTAAAAGTCATATCTGCGGACGCACCAATTTTGTTCAGGGGAACCCTTACCCGACACTGAACATGGATAAGATATATACTCAGCTTCAGCTCTTATCTGCCCAGCTGGTCAAGGATATCAATTCGCAGAACATCAAGATGCACGAAATGCTTATTCCTGTATCCATGGCTCTGGTAACCGATTTTACCGAAGATTATTTAGGGGTAAAAAAAGATGGATAATAAATTCACTTCTGAAGAAATCGAGGCCAGGAAAAAAGCTATTTTTGACGCCATGGGCAAGCGGGGTCAAAAGCAGATTCTTAAAAAAGGCTACGATGTCTGGGATCCGTTCCAGGAGCCAAAGGACCCCATTGATATCCGGAAAGATAAAACAAAACGGACCAGCAAGGTGCTGATCCGTGAGTTTTTATCCCAGGTGGATCATGAAGAATACTCTAATACGTTTGCCCAGGGCGCGCTTGAAATGTGTCTGGGGATCATCAATGAAGAAGAACGGATCCGCGGCATGTTTGAATTTGCCTGCTGGTATGAAGATTTATTGAAAAAAGAGGGGTATGACACGGTCTGAAACACTGCCAGACACTGAAAAAGTTCTGAGTATCCTGTCCGATTCTCTGGTCAAACTGACCCCCCAGGCGTATATCAAAGCCATCCAGTCCTGTTTCGGGATATCTTCCCGGGCTGCCCGCAAAACGCTGCAGCAACTGGTAGAGGAACAGCAATTGTGCTACCAGTATCACTTCGGAAACACCACTGTGGAATTTAATTTTCAGCGGCCGGTCCGTGTGAGCGACCATTTCGTCCTTACACCGGGACCGGGTCTGCCGGCGGATCTGGGTCCGGATGATATCCCGATCATTATTGAAACCGGAATTTCGTTCGGCTCCGGTCAGCACCCGACGACACAGCTCTGTCTGGAAGCCATTGATTACTGGTGCTGCAAGCCTTCTAAAAAGCAACCCAAGGCCATTCTGAATGCAGCAGATATTGGCACCGGTTCCGGTGTTCTGTCGCTGGCATTGTCCAAAGCCGCCAACATGAATTGTGATGCCTTTGAAATTGACCCGGTTTCGATTCACGAGGCCAGAAAAAATATCGCAAAAAATGGCATGACTGATAAAATACATCTTTTTGAAACGGTCATGGATCCGATGGGAAAAGAGTATGATGTGATCTGTGCCAACCTCAGGCTGCCAACCTTGCGCCAGCTTTCAGAAATGATCGCAACCTGCCTGTCCCGGACCGGTGCGGCCATCCTTTCAGGGTTCCGGGAGGAAGAGATCCCGGCGCTGTTGAGCTCTTTTGGCATCCAGCGCATGAAACCGGTCTGGCAGAAAACACGGAAAAACTGGTCTGCCTTTGTACTCGTGCCTGAAACGTGCTAAATTAAAGTATGCATAAATGGATATCCCGGATTTGTCTGGCTTTTCTGATGCTCAGTGCCTTGCTGGTTTCCTGGGCGTTCACCAGCAGTACTGCTGACCTGGTTACTGTGGCCAAGGTATACGACGGGGATACCCTGCTTGTCAAAGACCGCAACCACAGTTTTAAAGTCCGTCTGGCAGGGATTGATGCACCGGAAACCGGTTATCAGGAACGACCGGGCCAGCCCTACAGCAGAAAAGCAAAACAATATCTTTCCCGCCTTGTCCTTTACCGGCAGGTCGGGCTGAAAACCCATGGTCGCGGAGGATACGACCGCCTCCTGGCAGAAGTGTTCTATGAAGAGAAGAATATTAATCTTGCCATGGTCCGTGCCGGACTGGCCGAGGTTTACCGGGGCAGGCGCCCTCAGGCGCTGGATTCAGATCAATATTTGGGCGCTGAGCGCCGGGCCAAATCTGAAAAAGCAGGCATGTGGCAGCTGGGAGACGCCTATGTCAGTCCCAGGCAGTGGCGAAAAAAATATCCGCTCAAGTAGCGGGGTTATCGATCGCCTTGCTTTTCCTGCTTTTCAGACCGGGGTTGTCTTGAAAAGGGCTTGAAAATAGAAGATCGATGTTTATCCTAATTTTATGCACATTGTTTCATGACTTTCTGGAATGCCAGGGAGGGAAGCAGTTGTTTTTAATTTTTAAATAAAGGAGCCGGTAACATGAAAGACAGAGCATTGAGAAGGCACCAGGATTTTAAAGTGAGAGCAAAAAAACAACACGAATACAAGGCCTGCATCGGAGAGTTCCCCGACGCTGGCGACCCCCATCTGGAAAATAATATTGAAAAACTTAAAAAAGTTTGTGTATCAAGTCATTCAGAGGATCACACAAAAAAAGAAAAAAGAAAAAGCATTCAGGAACAAAAGCATGACATTACCATGAGAGAACAGCTCAGATCCTGATCAGATAAGATTTCCAAAAGAGCCTGGTGATGCTGCCTGCGTCACCAGGCTCTTTTTATTTTCAGATCTCTTCTAGAAAGGAATATCATCATCCGGGATCGGCGGTGGCCCGCCGGCTGTTCCAGGGCTGGTCTGGTTCTGGTAAGTGTTTTCCTGGCCCTG
>CAZLNA010000122.1:0-6384 GCA_964560485.1 uncultured Desulfobacula sp.
ACAGGAATATGAGGAAACCCTGAACTGGTTTTATGACCAGCGCGATAAAACCCCGCTTCAGCTCAAAGCGACCTGTGCGCCGCACTACTACCGGATTCTTCGACAACGGGCCAAGGCAGACGGTAAAAAGGTCACTTTTGAAACCCATGGCCTTGATGCCGTGACCAAAGGCTGTCTCGCCGGTACGGGATTCTGTTTTATTTCCCATGTCGGCCGTGTCCAGACCTGCGGCTTTTTGGACCTGACCTGCGGAGACATCACCCAGCAGACATTTAAAGAGGTCTGGGACAATTCTACGGTATTCAACGAATTGAGAGATATGAAGAACCTGACGGGCAAATGCGGTGTCTGTGAATTTAAAAACGTCTGCGGCGGTTGCCGGGCAAGAGCATATGAGGCGGTGGGAAGCTATATGGCTGAAGAGCCGCTCTGCAGTTATCAGCCTAAGAAAAAAGCCTGATCCTGGAAAAAAAATCCGCTTTCAAGATTGCTTCTACAAAATAAAGCGGCCGGCGTATCTGACGCCGGCCGCTTTTTTGTTTTATCATGAATTTAGAATCTAGTGTCTGACCAGGCGGCGGGTCAAAGACGCGGCCACCAGAAGACCTGACCCCAGAACCAGCAGTACCACCGGCTCTGATAAGGGGTTCGCACTGAAATAGCGTCCGATTCTTTCGGCATGGGCAAACACCGGGTAAAGAAATACAGCTGTGATCAATATGGCAAACAATATAATCTGTTTTTTCATGGCATCCTCCTTAGCAGGGTAAAGGAAGCTTTATCGTTTAAACCGGTCTATCTCTCATTCATGAATTAGTAAGAGCAAAGAGCGTACCAACGCCATTCAAAATGGACAAATTGCAAAAAATTTATAATTAATTCAATTGGTTAGTTTTAAATTAGAAGATCATACCCGGAATGGCACAACCGGCTTGGGAAAGAAATGTGACAATTTTATGAAAATAAGTTCACAATTTTTGTAAAAATTATCGAATCCTGATCACAGGCACAAAAAAACCCATTTTTCATTTGCAAAAAGGATCTGATCCTCTTTAATCTGTCACGCGGATGGAATTCAGCATCAGGGTGATGGGCCGGTCCTCCTCCGTGTTACCGGTGAACCGAACCGGTCCTGGACGCCGGTACCGGTCAGACACGGAATCTGCTGCTGTCCATTGGTCCCGGACAGCCCTGAATATTTTAAATGCATTGGACTCCAGATCCACCAGGCTCTTTTCAATCACCAGCTCAAGCCGTCCTTTGCGTTCTTCCAAATGCATGAGTTTGGCAATGGGGATGCCGATAGGCTCCCAGTGATCAAATGCCCTTTCCAGATTCTTTATGGCTGCCATCTGTCCGGTAGCGCCGCCTGCGATCAGGTGAAAGGCTGTCAGCCCCAGGTTATAGGAATAGTTGCAGTCAAAATGGGTGGGATCGGACCCGCGTCCGTCATAACCGTAAAAATGGGTCTGCGTTTTGAAATGCGGTTCTGATTTTTTAAACACCGCCTGAATCGGCCCGGGCACGGCGTCATCCTCAGACATCACCTTGTGACTGACCAGGGCCTGCTTAAGTGTTTTCACGGATATAATGGACGGTTTGACCAGAAGCATATCCGCTTTGGGATCATTGAAAACAGCTCTGCCCACTTTTTCCGGATTCAAACCGGCCTCAGACATCCTGATCTCAAACCAGCTCTTTTCAATGCCGATCTTGTATTTCCCTTTTTCCTTGAGCACACCCAGGTATTCCTTGACCATGTCCATAATAATTTTTTCAGTTTTCACCTGTGAGAACTGGAAATTGCCATGCATATCCCGCTCCACCAGCAGGCCCTCCTGAAAAAAGGCCGGCAGCTGGTTGAACAGGTCGTCATCCCGGACATTCCAGATGGAAAAGTGGCCGGGATCGTCCATGATCCTTGCCATCCGCCGCAGGTATTCAAGCTTGTCGGTCAGGGACGGGAAAGCCCTGTGAAAATCATCATCATGAATCTTGTTGTAATCACCGATAATGGTGTTGAGTTTGATGATAAAGACCTGGATTTCATTAATGAACTCCAGAATTCCCTCCGGCAGAATCATCACGCCATAATTTTTACCGCTGGCAGCCCTTCTCACAATCACATCGCAGATCAGCCTGGAGAGATGACGAAGGGTAATACCGTATGCATTGTAATCGGTTTGGCCTTTTTCCCGGGCCGATTCAAGGCGGCTGATATCGGTGTAGTCGGCAAGCTCCTCCCCGATCAGGGCAAGATTGGGATGGGTCTGGAACGCACATTCAAGGGTCAGGTGACTGGCCACCCGTCCCATGACCTTGCAGATATGCCAGTATTTGATATCTGATCCGGCATCTGTGGTCAGATTGCTGATATTCTGGGAAAACGCTCGGGCCGCTGTATGGAATCCGAATGATATGGCAGCAAGGATCTCTTTGTCTTTTGTCCGGACCTGGATATCACCGTCAATGGTTTTAGGCACCCCGATCACTTTGATGCCGGTATGCTTGAAATGCTGGGCAAGGAAAGCGGCATTGGTATTGGAGTCATCTCCGCCGATCACCACCAGGCCGTCCAGTTCAAGATCAAGACAGGCCTTAAGGGCCCTGTCCATCTTTTCTTTACAGTCCAGCTTGGTCCGGCCGGTCCGTATCATTGAAAATCCGCCCATGTTTCGATAGGCATCCACCAGGCTCTGGGTAATTTCGACAAATTTTGATTCGAGCAGTCCCTGTGGACCATTGAGAAAACCGTAGAGCCTCGATTCCGGATTGTACCGCTTCAGCTCATCATACAGGCCTGTAATCACATTGTGACCGCCTGGTGCAGGGCCGCCGGAAAAAACCACCCCGATATTCCGGCGCATTTTAAAAATCTGTATGCCAGCAGGCGCTTTTTCATCATCATGGATCACCCGGACCACGGGGTTGTCTATAATATCCGGCAGAAGGCGGCCGGCTTCACGGTTCCGGTTGAATTCATATTCCGGGCAGGCCTCAAGCCGTGTATACTTTGAAGCAAATACCCTGATGGGTTTAGGCGAAAAGGACCTGCGGGCAATGGTTTCAGTATTGACATCTGAGACGGCCCGGCCGGTTTTGGGATGGTTTAACAAAAACTCAAGTGATTTGTCGGTATCTGCTTGCATTTATCTGCTGCTCCAGCACTGGTTCAGGTTTATTCTATTGTTTTTTATACTCGGTTCATGCTATCCAAAACTAAATTTTTCAAAAGCAGGCCTGATCATCCGGCAACTTCTAATTGTTGACAACCACCCTGTTCCGCCCCTGCTCCTTTGCCTTATAAACGGCAATATCTGCCCGTTCAAAAATCTGCTGATGACTGGTGTCTTCCGGTCTGGCCTGGGACACCCCGATGCTCACCGTTACCTTTACCTTTTCCTTCTTATAGAGAAACTCGATTTTTTCGATGGTCTGCCGGATTTTTTCGGCTGCCTGACGGGCACCGTCACTCTCTGTTTCAGGCATGATCACCACAAATTCCTCTCCCCCGTACCGGGCCAGCATATCGTTTTTACGCAGCAGTGGAAGGGAACGTTTGATAATTTCCTGCAGACATTTATCGCCGATGGCATGGCCGTAATTGTCATTGATCCGTTTGAACTTGTCCGCATCGATTACCAGAAGCGAAAAGCTTGATTTATACCGTAAAAAACGGTCCATCTCATCAGAGATCCTTCTATCATAGGCCCTTCGGTTAAAGGCACCGGTGAGCTGATCCTGGTTGAGCTGTTTTTCAAGCTCTTCCGTATACCGGGTGGCTTCGTCCAATTCGACCTTGAGTTTGGCAAACCCGGATTTGAATGCCATCCTGTTTTTTTCCGCCAGTTCCTTGATAGCCCGGTCTTTGGCCTGCTTCTTTTCCAGGGCCTGTTCAATGGCCGCCAGATGCTGTGCCACCGTTGTCTTTAATATGTCCAGGCTCTTTGCCACGTCCGCTTCCTGTTTAAGGCCGCCGATCTGTCCGGTCAACACCAATTCAAAGCTGTCGTTGTTTTCAAACATGGTATCGGTCTGCTGGATGGTTGAAATCAGCTTGGCCTCGATCTCAAGAATCTTGCTCACCACCTCCCGGACAAAGGCGTTGACTTTTTCCCGGTCCTGGCTGGTGTCGGAGATAAAAATAAAGACCAGGCTGAACACGCTTTCCCTGATATCACTGATATCATCTGTATCGCTGGCTGAGATGATTTTCTGGGCAATGGTGTCGAGCCTGCCGGCATATTTTTTATCCAGGTTGCCCCTCAGGTTGGAGACCACATCCTGATAACTCTGCTTGTATTCATCAATAAATGAATCCGACCCGGTCTTCATCAAAGAGGAAAGCAGGCCTTTTTTCTTTTTTACCGGTGCAGGCTGGATTTCTTCTTTGATAATGGCATTCTTGATCTGCTCAAATATATACTCTACCTTTCCCTGGGATTCGTCCTGTTTCATTGCCTTGCTCAAAGATTTGCAGGCATCAGAAAACGGATTGTCGCCTGTTACCAGAGAATCGATGATGACTGGGAAATATTTTTTGTAGAGCCGGTGGGTGCTCTCGTATTTTTCCTCTACCGTATCCAGTTCTTTAAGAAGTGTATCTTTCTGGGCCTGAAGCTTCTTTACCTGGTCTTGCAGGGTCATGAGGCGTTCATCCTGTGCAGGGCTCATGTTTTTTTCCTTTTATTGGTTAAACATGCTTTAATTTAAACCAGGCTTGGTTGAATTGTAAAGTCCGGAATGCGGTGCAGGCAGATTAGCCGTTATGCTGCTGGCCCATGCGGGTACTCAGGTATCCGTCCATCATCAGATGGATTATATGATGGATGACACAGACCAGAAGCGCCATGCCGAACTCGGGAAAATAGTTCACCTGGAGCATCAGGGCCAGGGCCAGGGTTTTCTGGGCGCCCATGAAGATAATGCTTTCAGATCTTCCCCGCTCAATCCTGAAAAGCCTTACCAGTGCAAAAGCGGCAGCCAGAAGGATGAGGTGAAAGAGAATGGAAAGCACCAGGATATATACAAGCTCAATGCCTTTTCCCATGAGCACATGTTTGGCCCCGCCAAGGGAAATAAAGACGATCCCGACAATCATCCACTGGTTCACAACCTGGAGCTTGAATTTTTTCAGCTCGCCTTTTTTAAAACAGACGGCCTTGACTGCCATACCTGCCAGAAGCGGCAGAAGGACAAGCAGTGTCAGTTTGATAATGATGCCGGTCTGGTCGAGCGCAAGGTCTTTTTCCTGGTTGAGCCGGGTCAGCATGATGCCCAGAATCAGGGGAATGGAAAAAATGCAGATGAAATTGGATAAAATGGTGACAAAAAGGGCATGGGCCATGTTCCCCCCGGCTGTACCGGTCATGACCACGCCGGAAGAGAGGGTGGACGGCATGACCGCCACAATGAACAGCCCCACAATGATCCCCGTGTCCATGGGCAGCACCCCCAGCAGAAGCGCTGCCACCGGAGCGACAATAAAAATCAGAAAAAGCGCCAGAAAAGTGGCGGTAACATCTTTGAGCCCGGCCTTGACCTGTTCGCTTTCAATGAGCAGGCCGGAAATGATGAATATGATGAGAATCAGAAGATCCGGGGCCCGGTGATCTTTGAGATAAATGCCCCAGGATGCCAGGGTATCGCTTGGATCAAGGGTGACAATAACAAAAAGAACCAGAAGGCTTACCAGAAACCATTGTTTTTTAATTTTTTCAATCATCGCTTTCCTGACATGCAAAAGGGGCATCAATTATATTGGCCATACCTATGATAGTTTTAGCTAGGAGTCAACGGTTTCTTAAGGGCGGATCAACGAGATTGACGGGTTATGGCCAAAAATGATAAACACCAATCACAACGAAGAAAAAAGGAGTTAAAACCTTGGGATTCAATCCATTTAAAAGCAAACGCAAGGAACCGATACAAGAAGAGCAGGCCCAGCAGAAAAGCGGGCTCTTTTCCAGCCTGAAAAAGGGGCTGACCAAAACCCGCGAACTGCTGACAACGGATATCAACGACCTCTTTGTTTCCAGCGCAGCCATTGATGAAGACCTCTTTGAAAGCCTTGAAGAACTGCTGATCACATCTGACCTGGGAATGGACATTACCATGGATCTGATGGAGACCCTGAGAAAAAGGGCCAGATCCCTTTCAACGGCAGATCAGCTCAAAGCGGTGCTTAAAGAAGAAATGCAGGGCCTGTTTCCGGCCCAGGAAGAGGCCGATCTCTTTTCAGAAGGTCACAAACCCCATATCATCATGGTGGTGGGTGTGAACGGCACCGGTAAAACCACAACCCTTGGCAAACTTGCCATGAAATACACCCGCCAGGGTAAAAAAGTGCTCATTGCCGCTGCAGACACGTTCAGGGCTGCTGCC
>CAZLNA010000123.1:0-6335 GCA_964560485.1 uncultured Desulfobacula sp.
GCCCTGGTTCCTGGCTTTTTTTGTTCTCTTCTCCCTCTCTTCTTTCGGGTTTCCAGGGACAAATTCCTTTGTGGGAGAGTTCATGATCCTGATTGCGGCATTCAAATCCCATCCGCTTCTTGGCGCAGCTGTCATTCCAGGTGCGGTTCTGGCGGCCGCCTATATGCTCAGGCTGACCCAGAAAATGATCTGGGCCGACAGCGATGGCCACGGCCATGGCGAGATGGACACTAAAAAGGGGTGGGATTTAAATTTTCGTGAAACGTCAACCCTGTTGTTTTTAGCGGTTTTTGTCCTCTGGATAGGGCTTTTTCCAGACCCGTTTCTATTGGTCATGCAATCCAGCGTGGATCACCTGATCCATCAGTATGAAGAGAGTGTCCGGCTGCTGGGGGATCACACATCACACGGGCATGCCCTGTGGCAGGCCTTGAAACCGCTGTTGGCATATTTGAGTTAACCGATTTATTGCTCAGGACAGACCATGATAATGCATTTTTTACCTGAATTCGTTTTAGCGGCCATGACCCTGATCTTTTTTTTCCTCTCCCTTGGCACGCGCTCTGTGGACACACTCAGGGGGATTGCGCTGACCGGGGCTTTGCTGGCAGTGATTGCATCTGTTCTGGCATTTGATGCTTCAGGGGTGTTCTTTTTCAATGCATACAGTGTCGAACCGTTTTCACAGACGGCCAAAACTGTTCTCACCCTGGGGTTTTTCTTTGTTCTGGCCATGAGCCCGGGACTTTTAGGGGTGAAAGAGCGGTTGAATGCTGAATACTATTTTTTTCTTTTTTTAAGCACCTTCGGCCTGGTCATGCTCTCGAGTGCGGCTGAGTTTTTAACCCTGGTCCTCTGCCTTGAGATTTCTTCGTTCAGCGTCTATGTCATCATCCCTTTCAGGAGGAAAGGAAAAGGATACCGGGCCCAGATCGAGGCCGCCCTTAAATATATGCTGTTCGGGGCGCTGGCAACCGGCATCACCCTTTACGGCATTTCATATGTCTACGGAATTACCCAGACCACATACCTGAATGAACTGGCAGCTGCAGTTCCGGGGCTTATTGGTGAAAAACCCCTGCTCACGGTCGGATTCGCATTGATCCTGTGCGGGATCTTTTTTAAACTGGCCTTGTTTCCCATGCATTTCTGGGCACCGGATGTCTATCAGGGAGGCGCCAATGAAACCACAACCTTTGTGGCCACCATTCCGAAAGTGGGTGCCACCCTTCTGCTGATCCGGCTGGCGGTTCTGATCGGCCAGCCGCCTGCGGTGCTGACAGCGATCATCTCTATTCTGGCGGTGCTTTCCATGAGTGTGGGAAACCTTTCAGCCCTGGTTCAGGACGATGTCAAACGCCTGCTTGCCTATTCAAGTATCGCCCATGCCGGATATCTGATGGTCGGGGTGGCAACAGGCAGTCTCGGCGGGTTCTCCGGTGCTTTGTATTATATCGTGGCATACCTTTTTTTGAATGTGGCATGCTTCTATGTGATTTACCATCTGGCCCCCCTTGGCAACAATATCGGTTTTTCAGATATAAGGGGGTTGTACCGGCGTTCCCCTGTGCTCGCAGCTACCCTGGCCGTGGGTGCCATCGGCCTTGCTGGCATCCCGCCCACAGCCGGTTTTATGGGCAAATTGCTGGTTTTCCTGGCAGCGGTTGACAAGGGCATGGTCCCGCTGGTGATCTTTGCGGTGATCAACGCCGGGATTTCAGCATATTTTTATCTTAAATTGATCCGGGCCGCATATACAGGAGAGCCGGAAACCGCTCAACCGGTTCATCTGGCTGCATTTTCCAAGAGCCTGGGGCCCGTTTTAATCCTGATTATCCTAGGCATCGGGATTTTTCCCAAATGGCTTATGGCGATTTTTGACCTTGCCGTGACCCATGCGGTTCCGCTTTACTCTTAACAGGGTTCATGGGTTGCATAATTTCATATTGCCAGGGTATTGAACCGGCAGCAGGTGAGTTCGCGCTTTACCTGTTTTGCTTTTGGATATTGAGTCATTATTCAGGTGAAAACCATACCTAATTCCTACGAAAACGCTTCCATTTTATCCTATAATTTCAAGGCTAAAATCAGTGCTGAAATTGTGAAAGATCATTGACACTGGCGGCTTGCCCCTGATATGACAAGAGCTGAGGAATAAAGTTGTTGCGGCATTCTCTAAAAACAGAAAATGCCAGCCGCTGCTGGGCCAAAACCAGAGGCGGTGTATCAAAGAAATAGCCGGGGAGTGATGATGAAAAACCAAGAAACTTGGGATTGGCATACACCCGTGAAGCAGGTCCCTGTCAAGGAATGGCAGGCATCGTATAACTGGGTGGAAGATTTTTCGGTCAGTCCTGACGGGGAGCAGATAGCTGCCATCGTCAATCTGGACGACGCCGAATTCGGTGTCCGTGTCAATTCAGATCTGTGGGAAGAACAATTTGAAAAAGCCTGGTCCCTGAAGCACCTTCCGGACGGGAGGCTGGCGGTCCTTGCAGCCAATGATGAAGAGTGGACCGTCTGTGTGGATGATGCTTTCTGGGAAAGCAGGTTTGACTATGTGTGGGATCTGCAGTCGACAGCGGACGGTTCACACCTGTCAGTCGCTGTCCAGTCAGACATGCAGTATGGTATGGCTGTTGACGGAACTGCCTGGGATACCCTGTTTGAGAGTATATCCGGCATGGTCCTCAGTGATCAGGGGGATGCCGCTGCTGTGGTCCAGATCGACCCGCTGGGCCAGGGGGATATTCAGGGTTTCAGCCAGGGCATCTTCGGAGTGGCTGTCAACGGATCTGTTTCAACAGATAAATTCATGAACATCTGGGATGTCACCTTTAATACCAAGGGCAGCCAGGTGGCCTATACGACCCGGCAGAACCGGACCGATTACGGGATTGCCAACGGCGCTACCCAATGGAGCCAGTCCTTTCAATCCGCATGGAAACCTCTGTATGTCGATTCAGACCAGGCACTGGTTGCACCGGTGAGAACCGGCGGAAAGTGGTATCTCTACAAAGACGGCAGTAAATTCTGGAATGCCAGTTTTGAGCAGCTCTGGAAACTGCTGCAACACCCGCAGCAAAGAAAGATTGCGGCTGTAGTCTGCGATTCTTTTGGCCGGTGGACCGTCTGTGTGGACGGAAACTGCTGGCAATACCACAGCGATACCATGATTTCAGAACTGGCGTTTTCCGAAAAGGGAAATATTCTTTGTGCTGCTTCAAAAAATGACGGTTACTGGGATATGGTTGTTAATGACAGAGCCTGGAACCTTAGAGCAGACAAGATCTGGATGCCCTGTGTCAGCGAAGATGAATCGGTTGTGGTCACCCGGATGGAAGAAAAAGGAAAATATGTTCTGGTGGTGAATGGCAAGGTCTATCCGGAAATGTTTGACATGGTCTTTGATCCCGTTGTGAGCCCAAAAGGGGATAAGGTCCTGCTAAAGGCGCTCCAGGGGGGAATGTATACCCGCCAGGTGCTTTCATTGGATCAGATACTGTAAAGGAGGGAGATCATGCACGCTTTTATTGAGTTTATTACCGGCCCACTGTTCTGGATTTCCCTGTTTATCTGCTTCAGCGGTATTGCATTCAGGCTTTTTTCTCTTTTCAGACAGGTGAATCAGAAAGAACGCTTCATGTACACCTATTTTTCACCCTGGTACGGCCTGCGGTCGATTCTGGCATGGCTGACGCCGTTTCTGCCCAGAAGCACCCGGCTGAGTCCTGTGTTCTGGAGCATATCCTACCTGTTTCATCTGCTTTTGTTTATTCTGCCGCTTTTTCTCCTTTCTCATATTGTCCTGTTTGAAGAAACGCTGGGATGGTCCTGGCCTGCACTGAGCGATTCGGCTGCAGATGTGCTTACCATTTTTGTGCTGGCAGCACTTGTATTTTTTGTTGTCCGCCGGCAGATGCTTCCTGAGGTCAAGTTTTTGACCCGACCATCAGATTTTCTCTTCATCGGGCTGGTGGCATTGCCTTTTGCAACTGGATTCATTGCATATCATCAATGGTTTGCCTATCAATGGATGTTGATCCTTCACGTCCTGTCAGGAGAGCTTATGTTGATCCTCATTCCATTCACACGGTTTTTTCACATGATACTGGCGCCGATTACCCGTGCGTATACCGGGTCTGAATTCGGCGGTGTCCGTCATGCCAGGGACTGGTAGAACGATTCCCGGCACATTGTGAGCTGTACACCCGGAGACAAACGGGCAATTAATTCAAGGAGTGCTTCATGCAAGAAACTCAAACAGAATCTCAGGAGATGGTTGAAAATGCCAGCCAGGTTATGGATGAAGGGATTGACCAGGGCCTGGCAAAGCTGACCGACGAACAGATCGCTCAGACCATCAACCGGGTACTTGAAAATGAAACCGGTGCACGGTTTAAAGCATATATTGAAACCTGCATGCGTTGCGGCCTATGTGCAGATGCCTGCAGTTTTTTTCTTTCCAATGATCGGGATCCCAAATTATCACCTGCCGGAAAAGTAAAGCAGACCCTGCTGGTGATGATCGAAAAAAAAGGAAAGGTGTCCAAGGATTTTTTAAGGGATATGGTGCGGATTGCGCATACAGAATGCAATGTCTGTAAAAGATGTTCCATGTATTGCCCTTTTGGCATTGATATCGCCTATATGCTGCTGCTGGTGCGGCGAATCTGCCATCTTCTTGAAATAACCCCCCTCTATATACAGGATACGGTCAACTCACATTCTTCAACCTTGAATCAGATGTGGGTTAAAGAGGATGAGTGGGTGGACACCCTGCAGTGGCAGGAAGAAGATGCCAGAGAAGAGTTTGAGGATTTGAGAATCCCGCTCGACAAGGATGGTGCCGATATCATGTATTCTGTGATTGCGCCTGAACCTAAGTTCCAGGCCGGGCTGATCTACCAGACTGCTGTGATCATGCATGCGGCCGGTGTCAACTGGACCATGCCGTCCTGCCCTGGCTGGGACAACAGCAATATGGCCATGTTTACCGGCGATTTTGAAATTTCAGGTCGGATTGCCAAAGCCCATTATGAAGCTGCGGCAAGGCTCCACGTCAATCGGATCGTCATGGGAGAATGCGGACATGCCTTCCGGTCTGTCTATGATGTCGGCAACCGCTGGGCCGGATGGAAGCAGCCGCCGTTTGAGCTGGTCCATTCCATCGATTTTTTCCATGAACTTCTTGTATCCGGACGCATCAGGATTAAAGAAAAATTCAAACCCCTGGTCACCCTGCATGATCCGTGTAACGTATCCAGGGGAAGAGGGCTTCATGACAAAGCCAGGCAGATGGTGGAAATGCTCTGTGAAAATTTTGTTGAAATGACGCCGAACAAAGAACACAATTATTGCTGCGGTGCAGGCGGCGGCGTAATTAACTGCGGTCCTCCCTATAAAAATCAGCGTATGGCAAATAACCGGATAAAAGGGGAGCAGATCGGTGATACCGGCGCTGAAATTCTTATTGCCCCCTGTCATAACTGTCATTCCGGCCTTGAGGACATCGTCCACCACTACGGCATAGAGACCGAGGTTAAATTTTTCGGTGACATTATCTACCAGGTCATGGAAAAAACTGTTTATCAAAGAGGCTAACCCATGAAACGTATTTTAATATTGACCCTATCTGCTCTTGTCATGATGTTCAGTGCACTTGTGGCATATTCCCAGCAGGACTATGTCACCCTGGATGATGTTGGTTTTGAGAAAGCCCAGCGCCCGGCAGCATGGTTTGATCATGATGACCACAATGAAAAGGCCGGTCTTGAAGAAGAGTGCGCGCTCTGTCACCACGTTTATGACGGCAAGACCCTGGTTGAAGATGAATCAAGCGAGGAAAGTGCCTGCTCAGATTGCCATTCGCTTAAAAAAACAAGCGAGAACGGTGTGCCACTGCGGAAGGCATTTCACAGCAGATGCAAAGGGTGCCACTACACCGTGAAAAAAGGCCCGGTGCTTTGCGGGGAGTGCCATCGGAAAAGTTAATTGTTTTTCAGGGCAATCCATTGCCGGCAAAACCCTTATAAAAAAATCGGGATAAAAAAAGCACCCCTCTACCTGGATTGGATCCGTTGTCAGATCAAGGTAGAGGGGTTTTCATTGGCAGGTTACGGCTGCCACAATTCAGTGGCTGGATAAAAGGCCTGCCATGCAAACCAGAAGACCATCACGGATGGGACAGCCCTGCCTTTTGCGTCTGTGACGCTGAAATACCTGCTTTCAGTATCATAGGCCACTGTTAAGGGCCTGCCTGCCAGGGTGTCCCGGACCCTGCCTTTTTGGGAAAGTCTATCCACGGGATAGGCTTTGGCTGTTTTACCTATCAC
>CAZLNA010000124.1:0-6333 GCA_964560485.1 uncultured Desulfobacula sp.
CCCGCAGAGTGTAGCGATCTTGCCAATAAACACGGCAACTGGTTCACCGGTACCACATTGATTTATCACTGCAGCACCCTCAGACAGATCGGTGGCTTTGATGAGGCATACAAAGGGCTGGCTGATCTTCTGGCAGCACTGACACTCTCCAGCCTCAAAGGTGCGTGCTATTGCCCCCGGCCCTTTGGTATCATCCGGATGCACGGTGGGGGTACATTACAAAGGACCCTGACTGATCTTGACGGGCTTGAATCGATTATAGACAAAATTGAAACCACAGGTCCCGGGTTGTCAAAGGACCTGTTTACTCCCGGATTCTGTGACAGAACCCGTCACAGGTTCCGTTTTGCGGCCCTGCGGGTTCAGGCCGGGCGTAGCCTTCACAGCATGCATCCGGCCTGGAAAGGTCTAAGGTACCGGCTTTTTAAGGCAGTGGATCAGGCTGTCGGAAAGATCAGATTTTTTCGCCTTGTTTTTGCTTTTTTATTGTTACGGCCATTTGATGTCGGTGTCACTCTGTGGTATCGGCTGATGGGGCCTGTATTAATCCAAATTACCCGAAAAAATAGTTTTACGGCAAGGTTGGGCAGGCTGAACGCTCACATAAACCCCCATGCTGAAACGGACCTGAAATAATGCAGAAAAAAACACCTCTTAGATTCTTAATTACCCCCAATGTGGCATGCCCTTATGATCAGCGGATGGTAAAAGGGCTGGCCCAGGGGCTGAACCGGATCGGCCACTATGGTGCGGCTGTGCCGGCCCCGCTGAGTTCTGAAGAGCTGATCAGGATGTGTGACAGCTTTTCCATTGATGTGGTTCTTCAGGTGAACCGTACGCGGGATCAGGAACCCCCCCTGCCAAAGCATATCCGACACATTTCCTGGTATCAGGATGTATATCCCGAGACCCTGGACGGATTTGTTGAACCTTTTCATGAATCTGATATCCTCTATTCCCTTGGGGACCCCAAGGTGCTCGGCCTGAATGTTGAAATGCCCTGTTATGTGGGATCGCTTTTTACAGGTGTGGATGATACGATTTTGAATTTCAGAAGAGCCCACATCGTTCAGGACCTTGATTTTTCTCTTCTCGGCGGGCTGCCGCCGGCGATTCATCTGGTTCCGGCTCACCGGACAGACCTGCTCTGGTATCTGGACAGCCTGGTGAAGAAAATGCCGCTGGTCGGGCAGTCGAATTTTTTCTGGATTATCCGCAAATTATTGTTCAGCAAGCGCCTGCCTGTGGATTATGTGCCTTATTCAACCCTGGTGGCCATGCGTAACCTGGTGGAGGCCTTCTACCGTCCTTTAAGGGGTGAACTCGATATCCACGAACTCACAGAAGCCATGCTTAAACAGTCAGAGCTGTTTGAAGGCAGTTTTGAACATGGCCGGACGCCTGAAAAAGCAAAGGCAAAAAAGCAGAGCCGCCTGGCCCTGATCCTTAAAGAACACGCCCCAAGGTATGCCGGCAGGAGTGATTTCAAGGCCCGGCTCATCCGCTACCTGGCAAAAGAAAGCCGATTCGGGCGGCCTGATGGTATCTCTCCGATTCGAAAAGCCATTGGTTATTTTTCTCAGTCCTATCCCCGTGTCATGGATCGGGAGCTGTTGATCGAGCTGGCATCCACGGTATCAGATTCTCTGGAACTTTACGGGCCGGGACTGGATGCCCATGAATTTACCCTCCCATATCTCAAGGGAGTGATCGACACACAGGAAGGGCTTCAGGAAATGTACTGCCGTTCAAAAATTAATTTGTCTAACAACACCCATGGTCTCGGGCTGCACAGCCGGACCCTGGAGTGCATGGCTGTAGGAGGCTTTCTATTCCTTCACTCTTCGCCCCATGATGATAAGGCCGGCGGTATGTTCACCGCTTTTGAGCCGGGCGTTCATTACGGCATGTATACCCCGGATAATTTTATAGAAGAAGCCAAACGATGGCTTGCAGATGATGACGGACGGAAAAAGGCAGGCGAAAAAGCAATGCAGATTATCCGGGCAGATCACTGCTGGCATCACAGGGCAGAGCAGATCGTTGATGATCTGGCAAAATAGGTCAGAAAAAAACATGAACATCCTCATACTCATACCTCGATACATCAGCCGGCCAGGTGATTATTACCAGGTGCCGCTGGGGCTCGGTTATGTGGCCTCAGCCATGAAAGCGGCCGGCCACAGGGTTGAGAGCGTTAATCTGAACCATGGTCATGGAGAGGTGCCGGATATGGTCAAGGAAGCGGTCCGGCAGGTCAAGCCGGATATCTGTGCCAGCGGTTCCCTGGCCCCGTTTCTCTCCTCGCTTCAGACTGTTTTCACTGCCACCCGGCAGGCCAAACCGGATGTGATCAACATCGCCGGCGGCGGCATGGTGAGCGGGGAACCGGAAATGAGCCTGGATGTCATGGATATTGATATCGGGGTGATTGGAGAGGGAGAACAGACCATTGTCGAACTTCTGGCCTGTCTTGAGACCTCAGGAGACCTGAACCGTGTTGACGGGATCGTGTTCAAGGATAAAAACGGTTCTGTGGTGCAGACCCGGCCCAGGCCGGTGCAAAAGGATCTGTCACAGGTGGCATGGCCGGACTATGAACTGCTGGAATGCGCAGACAATCTGGCCAACCAGCGGGCCCTGGACAGCTATTTTCTGCAGACCCAGCCCGATAACCAGCCCCGGGTGATGGATATGATCACCAGCCGGTCCTGTCCGTTTAACTGCACCTTTTGCTTTCATCCGGTGGGCAAGGTTCACCGGGAAAGACCGCTGGATGACTTTTTTGCTGAACTCGACATGGTGGTCAAAAAATATCAGATCAACATGGTGGCGGTGATTGATGAACTGTTTTCGTTGAAAAAAGACCGACTGCTTGCCTTCTGCGAACGGATCAAACCGTATAAGCTTCACTGGATGACCCAGCTGCATGTCAAGATTGCATCAGAAGAGACGCTAACGGCCATGTATGAATCCGGCTGCACCTATATCAGTTACGGCATTGAAAGCATGAGCCGCCCGATCCTGGAGAGCATGCAGAAAAAATCAACACCGGACCAGATCGACAAGGTTCTGGCCATGACCTATGATCAACACATCGGCATCCAGGGCAACCTGCTGTTCGGGGATAAGGCTGAAACCCTTGAGACGGCCAACGAGTCGATGCACTGGTGGGCTCAAAACCGTCATTACCAGGTTAACCTGACGCCTTTGATGGTTTTTCCGGGCAGTCCGGACTACTATCAGGCACTCAAAGAGGGATTGATCAAAGACCGCCGGGCTTACGTGGCAGATATCCCGCCTGATTTTAACATGTCGCGTCTCAATGACAAGAACCTTGAGATGATCCGTTTCATGCTCTGGGTATTTACCCATACCCTGCTGAACATGGCGCCTTTGAAGCGATTCGAGCGTTCGGACCAGCCGGTTTCAGACCGGGACGAAACCTGGGATATTGAATGGGACTGTCCGAACTGCGACCATGCCAATGCCTATCTTGGCGTGATACTGCCGCCGGAAAACAACCGCAGCCTCCGGTTGACCTGCCGAAACTGCCGCTCACGATGGGATGTGGAAAACAAGACCTGGCAGCCGCCAACAGATACCATTGATGAGCAGGCATGCCGGGAATATCTGGAAAAGGCAGAACAATTGCTTGAAAAAGAAGATTATCAGGAATGTCATGATGTCACCAATGAGCTGATGGGAAAGGCACCTGGATTTATCCCGGGCCGGCTGCTCATGGGTGAATTTTACCGCAGGGTCGGACCACCTGAGCACATGATCAAATCTTTTGGTGCGGCAGTGGGGCAGGATCCCTTTAATGCAGAGCGTCATAACGATTTTGCCGATGCATTGACTGACATCAGTGCGTATGGTGCTGCCCGCATGCATTACCAGCAGGCCCTGGGCCTGGTACCGGATAACGAAAGAGCCCGGGCAGGGATTGACAGGATAGACAGTACTGAAGTCACGGAGAGGCAGAAAACAACGTATTTTATCTCATGGGCAGACGATCCTTCCCCCAGACAGGAGATTGAAACAGATGACGGTGGTCAGCCGCCCGTGTCAGAAAAGGGCTCCTCTTTTTTGACCTCGGTCTTCAGCCGTCTGACACGGAAAAAGAAGAACAGATAAACAACCGGATCATATGGCATTTACTATCCTCATACTCATACCTCGATACATCAGCCGGCCAGGTGATTATTACCAGGTGCCGCTGGGGCTCGGTTATGTGGCCTCAGCCATGAAAGCGGCCGGCCACAGGGTTGAGAGCGTTAATCTGAACCATGGTCATGGAGAGGTGCCGGATATGGTCAAGGAAGCGGTCCGGCAGGTCAAGCCGGATATCTGTGCCAGCGGTTCCCTGGCCCCGTTTCTCTCCTCGCTTCAGACTGTTTTCACTGCCACCCGGCAGGCCAAACCGGATGTGATCAACATCGCCGGCGGCGGCATGGTGAGCGGGGAACCGGAAATGAGCCTGGATGTCATGGATATTGATATCGGGGTGATTGGAGAGGGAGAACAGACCATTGTCGAACTTCTGGCCTGTCTTGAGACCTCAGGAGACCTGAACCGTGTTGACGGGATCGTGTTCAAGGATAAAAACGGTTCTGTGGTGCAGACCCGGCCCAGGCCGGTGCAAAAGGATCTGTCACAGGTGGCATGGCCGGACTATGAACTGCTGGAATGCGCAGACAATCTGGCCAACCAGCGGGCCCTGGACAGCTATTTTCTGCAGACCCAGCCCGATAACCAGCCCCGGGTGATGGATATGATCACCAGCCGGTCCTGTCCGTTTAACTGCACCTTTTGCTTTCATCCGGTGGGCAAGGTTCACCGGGAAAGACCGCTGGATGACTTTTTTGCTGAACTCGACATGGTGGTCAAAAAATATCAGATCAACATGGTGGCGGTGATTGATGAACTGTTTTCGTTGAAAAAAGACCGACTGCTTGCCTTCTGCGAACGGATCAAACCGTATAAGCTTCACTGGATGACCCAGCTGCATGTCAAGATTGCATCAGAAGAGACGCTAACGGCCATGTATGAATCCGGCTGCACCTATATCAGTTACGGCATTGAAAGCATGAGCCGCCCGATCCTGGAGAGCATGCAGAAAAAATCAACACCGGACCAGATCGACAAGGTTCTGGCCATGACCTATGATCAACACATCGGCATCCAGGGCAACCTGCTGTTCGGGGATAAGGCTGAAACCCTTGAGACGGCCAACGAGTCGATGCACTGGTGGGCTCAAAACCGTCATTACCAGGTTAACCTGACGCCTTTGATGGTTTTTCCGGGCAGTCCGGACTACTATCAGGCACTCAAAGAGGGATTGATCAAAGACCGCCGGGCTTACGTGGCAGATATCCCGCCTGATTTTAACATGTCGCGTCTCAATGACAAGAACCTTGAGATGATCCGTTTCATGCTCTGGGTATTTACCCATACCCTGCTGAACATGGCGCCTTTGAAGCGATTCGAGCGTTCGGACCAGCCGGTTTCAGACCGGGACGAAACCTGGGATATTGAATGGGACTGTCCGAACTGCGACCATGCCAATGCCTATCTTGGCGTGATACTGCCGCCGGAAAACAACCGCAGCCTCCGGTTGACCTGCCGAAACTGCCGCTCACGATGGGATGTGGAAAACAAAGGGTATCGAACACCAGCCGCGGCAGAGAGTGACGTCAGACAGTCTTCTGTAAATCTGGCAAAACGGTTCTACCGGAAAATCAGCCAGGGCCGGTTCAGAGACATTTATAACAAAGGCACCAGCCTTGCCTTTAGCCTGCTGCCTTCTAAGGTGAGAAAAAACCCGGTGGCCCAGACCCTCACATCGGCTGAAATGCGGTTAAAGTCGGCAGGTGTTGCTCTTCAGCGTTCACCGTTTGATCCTGAAAAGCATTGTGATTTTGCGGATGTGCTGGTTGATATACAAGCAGCTGGTGCTGCGTACATGCATTATCAGCAGGCACTGAATTTTAAGTCTAAAAACAGAAGGGCTCTGTCCGGCAAAGACCGGATAGACCATGCCGGTCCTAAAGAAGAACAAAAAGCAGTCTATTTTGTGGACTGGACAGATTTGTGATGTTGCCAATGTCAGCAGACACGCATTATTTATTATTCAAAGGCAGGAAGTAAGGAACAATTATGTGCGGTATTTGCGGCATTGCCGGATTAGACCACGATCTTGAATCTATAAAGAAGATGGCCGGATACCTTGATCACAGAGGACCGGATGATCAAGGTTTTTTTGAAGACAGGGGCATCTGTTTAGGTCATAAACGATTATCCATTATTGATATTGTATCCGGACATCAGCCC
>CAZLNA010000125.1:0-6323 GCA_964560485.1 uncultured Desulfobacula sp.
GCCATATATTCACCGCCTTTCCCAGGACAGAAGAAGCAGCCCCGGATGTGATCCCAGCGCCAGTGTCTGTTCCAGACACCGGACCTGACCTGGGTGAAGCGCCTTCAGATGCCTATGATTCCGGTACTGAAGATTTTTTCGTCGAGGAAGAAGACCTGACCCTTGAAGAACCTGAAAGCCCGTCAGATGACGATTCAGGCTTTGCCGACACCGACTTTTCAGACGATGATCTGGCACCGGCCAGCCTCACAGATACAGACCTGGCAGATGCTGACCTCACTGTTGACGACCTTGGTGCTGACGACCTTGGTGCTGATGACCTGACCAGTGGCGACCTGGCTGTTGACGATCTTGAAGAAATTGGTCCGGTTGAGGTGGAAATGGAAGGCCCGGACCTTGATATTGAAGCGGACAGCCTTGAATTCGAAGACGATTCCCTTGACATGGCGCAAACGCCCTCACTTGAACTCGAACCGTCTGACGGGGGGGAAGACTTCTCTTTTGACGATGAAGATTTTGATATGGGACCGGAGAGCGGCGACCCCGGTCTCGAACTTGAAGAACCGGATGAAACAGATGATTTTTCTTCCGGGCTGGCCCTGACAGAAGCAGATGCAGACTCCCGCCTCGACGATGCCCTTGAACTCGACAGTGACGAAAGCAGCCTTTCTGATGACACAGATCTCCAGATGCTGCCGGATGAACCGGAGGATGAGCAGACCCAGGGACTTGACCTTCAGACACTGGACGATGATGACAGCGGCCTGAGCCTGGATGCGGACGATGCCGGCAGTGAGGACGATGAAGAATTTGAACTTGAGTTTGACGTTCACGAAGAAGATGCAGCTGCATCAGATGAGATTGAACCGGAACCGGCCCTGACTGCACAGGCGGGCCAGGAAGACGCGCCCCTGTCCGGTGACGATCCGCCTGAAATCACACCGGAAGATGATTTCAGTGCCTATGATGATGTGCTCGATCAGGAGACAGAACCGGATCCTGATCCTGAAGAGACCATTGAAATTGATGACACCCAGGAAACAGAACCTGAAACAACCCAGGTCGAGGATGACCCGGCAGCAGCTGTTCCTTCCCGGACCCGGCGGCACAAAAAGAAAAAACCCCTGGTGGGCACCCCGGTCCTCATCCTTCTGCTGCTCTTCCTTCTGGTGTTGGGCGCCTGGGTGGCGAGCATCATGACCGGTTATAAAATCAAATACCTGTCAGACATAAAGATCCCCTATATTGAAAAATACCTGAAAAAACCGGCCAAGCCGGAACAGGCAGCCACACTCAGCATTGACCAGGAAAATGTAAAAGGCCGGTTTGTCACCAATGCCACGGCCGGCACCCTGTTCGTGATCACCGGCAAGGTGGAGAACCCGACCGCCAAGACCTTCCGCCATGTGGCCATCAAAGGATCTATTTTTGTGAAAGGCTCTAAGACACCCATTAAAACCAAACAGACCTTCTGCGGCAATATCGCGACTGAAGAGATGCTCAAAAACGCAAATATGGCTGATATCACCGCCCTGCTCGCCCGGCAGCAGGGCAACCATGACACCAACCTGAAAATCAAGCCCGGCAGCAGCATCCGGTTTATGGTGGTCTTTTCAGACCTACCTGAGAAGCTGGAAAACTACAATCTTGAAGTCCACTCCTTTGAAACCGTACCAGCCACATAATTTCATATTGACATTTCCAGATTGTTTGTGATAGACTTCTTGGGTTTTTTGGCGACGTAGCTCAGTTGGTCAGAGCATGCGGCTCATATCCGCAGAGTCCGGGGTTCAAGTCCCTGCGTCGCTACCAGATAATACAAGGCCTCTTGATTTTTCAAGAGGCTTTTTTGTTGTCCTGAATGGTACAATAAAAAAGGCAGGAACGCTGTGCGCCCCTGCCTTGAACTGCCTGAACCGAACAAAACTCGCTTATTTTTTTCTGCAAACCCCTGCAAGGCCGATCAGGCCCATACCAAACAGCACCATGGTGGCCGGTTCCGGCACAGGCGCCACATTGAAGCCTGCGACTGAAAACTCATTATCACACGAATCATTCACATGGTTATAGTTGGTCACCGGCATATCAACTACGAAGAACCTGGCCTTGAATACCTTCACATCAAGCCCTGTAAAATCGACATACAGCTCGCCGTTCCCCTGGTGGGCATCCTTGCCGAGAAAGACATAATCCTGAACATAGGTATTGCTTTCATCGTAAAGCTTGACCCGGCCGATTTCCCCGTTTACAGGATGATTTCCATCAGGCGGACCGAAAAGATCGGTGATCCATACCCCTTCCAGGTACTGGGCAGTGGTAAACGTGATATCCAGACGCTCAAAGTCATCGATCTCATCATTTTCATCACCGAGGATACCCAGGCCGTCGATGCTGTCCTGATAGAGCCTTCCTCTGCTTTTGGTGACATTGGCTTTAACAGTAACGCCCGGATAGACCACAGAATACGGGTCATTGCCATGGGCACCGCTCCAGACATCAGAACGGAAATCAATATCCAGCGTATCGGTAATAATGGTGGCGCCGGCCATGCCACTCAGGCTGAAAAATAAAAAACAAGCTGCAATTAATATAAACAAACGTCTCATGAAAACATCTCCTGCTCTTGGCAACCCGGCTGTCTTCTCATGAGACCCTGTGGGCTTTCCGTCCCTGCCTCACAGCAGGTTTGGCTTTGTCAGTTAATATCTGAAATTCAACAATCCATAAAGCAGAGAAAAGCAAAGAATGTGCCTTTTTAAATCTGCCATCGCATTTTAGGCCTATCCTGTTGAAACAACGCAACATATGTGCACAATTCAAAAAGCCCTCCCGCCTATTAACACTCAAAATTGAGAAATAAATGTTATATTAATGGGAATTTTATGTAATACGGGTATGAATTTTTTTGCTTTTCAAGGCGGCCAAAAGAGAGGCCGGAAGGATAGAAACAGACAGGGATTAAAACCTCAACACAAGGCAGAAACCCGGGACAAGGTTTTTTCGTAAAAATAGGACCAACATCGACTTAAAATATGGAGGCCTTACAGGATGAAAAAAGCGCAGAGGCCGGACTGATTTCAGGCCACATGCTTTATATCGTCGAAACTTTTCAAGCCGTCTTTTTTAAAATCGTCATTTATACCATCAACTTCTTTAACAGACCCCTCTTTCAGATCGTCCAGAGCGCTTTTTGCCACGGCAAATCCGGAGGAAAAGACCGTGATACCGATGAAAATAAAAGCCATACCAGCCAGCCCCTCCAGGGAACTGCCCATATAGATCGCCCCGCCGCCAATGAAAAAGCACAGAATCATGGGCGCCACATAGAGCATGAACTTGATCACCATAAAAAAACTCACCACAAGAATAAAGAGCAGTCCCAGCCAAGCAAGGGTCCCCATAAGCACACCTCCCGAAAACAGACAAATTGTAAAAAACGAATGATTCAATGAGAGTTCTGCAAATACCGGGCCAGAAGATATGCGCAGATTTAACACCCTGATATCAAAGAGTTAATCTGTTTTTAGGTATAGCTCATATTTTGAACAGGGGCCCGCAGATGCCCAGAATTGTCATATCAAACGGACAAAAGATGTCAAACAGAGAATGAGACAGCAAAGCATTCGAGGTGGCACAGATCTGTGCCGCCTTGAACGATCTGCTCAAGGCGGTCGCTATTATTTGCGGCGGCGCCTGACAGGGTATATAAATATCAGCAGGCCGCCTGCCAGGAAACCGGCGCCTGCAGGCAGAGGCACCTCAATAGTGCCTTCCCGGACAGCAATGGCGGACACGCGCAGGGGCATATCCCAGATGGCAGCCTGATAACCGTTTCCCAGATTAAACGCCCAGGCCATGGTTTCATTTTCCCGGGTCCCTGAGAAATATTGATCTGCATTGAGATGGTCAAACAAGCCGGCATTAAGCTCATTTTCAGATGCCCCGCCCGCCCCCAGGCCGAGGCTGTTGTAATAGAGATGCCCCATTTCCGAACCAGAGGCATACCCCTGGTCAGGGCTGCTGTTGTCCGCATTCCGGGCATCAGGCAGACGCCAGTTGCCGGTCCACTGAAAATTGCGGTATTCATCAAACATATAATAAATCAGCACGCCCGGCTCATTCAGGCCCTGGGCCCAGTCCGCCATTACCTGCCAGTCTGCAGACCCGTGGCTGTAATCAAGCCAGACCAGGTTGCTTTCATCATCATAGATCAGGCTGTAAGCGGCTTCTCCGGAGCGGCCGTCATCATAAACCGCTTCCCCGATTTTAGCCAGACCGGCCCCTGCAGGACCTGCGGCTGCCGCAAGAAAAGCGATTGTTGCGATTAGCTGTAATATTTTATTGCGCATCTTTATATCCTTAAAAAAAGCCTGCCGTCAGCAGGAGCAAGTTTGATCACATCATAGATTTCTCATACATAAACCAAGTCTTAGTATAAGCAAAAATCATACCGCATGTAAGAAGCTCAAACGGACTGGTTTTTACCGCAAAAAGTGTCGAAATATCAGATTTCTTATCAAATGTTAACGATGAAATGGAAAAAAATGTTATGGGTGAGAAAAAAAAGTAATAACCTTTATTTCCCAAACCATTTTCAAACCGATTGCACTCTGTTTGCAAACAAAACCCAAACATTGAGGCGTAAACACGAATCACCATCGGCTGAGACAGGTAAGGGCTGCGGCAAAAGAGATTTGTAAAAATCATCCGGTCTGTGATACCATTAAGCGCTTAAGATCACCCATTCAGATCTAAGGAGAACCTATGACCGGGGTATATGAAATTTATGTAAAGGATCATTTTGCCGCTGCACACAGCCTCAAAGGATATGATGGAAACTGCTCCAACCTGCACGGCCACAACTGGATCGTTGAAGCCTATATTCAATGCACCCGGCTAAACCAGATGGGGTTTGGCGTTGATTTCAAAGATGTTAAGGAGGTGGTGACAGACGTTATCAGGCGGCTCGATCATACCAATCTCAATGAAGTCGCTGAATTCGGCAGTATCAACCCGACTGCAGAAAATATTTCAAAACTGCTCTATACGGAATTGTCTGCACGGCTGAATACCGAGCATATCCGGGTCAGCAAGGTCACGGTCATGGAAAGCCCGGGGTGCGGATCGTCCTACCAGGAGATTTAAGTGCACCTGGACATCAGCGAGATCTTCTTCAGTCTCCAGGGAGAATCCACATTCAGCGGCCTTCCCTGCGCTTTCATCCGGCTCTTTGGCTGCAACCTCGACTGCACCTGGTGTGATACGGTCTATGCAAGGGATAAGGGAGAAACCCTTTCTTATGATCAGATCATGTCCCGGGTTGCAGTGTTCAACACCTCTCTTGTGGAAATCACCGGCGGGGAGCCCCTGATTCAGCCTGACACACCGGCTCTGGCAGCCCGCCTGATTGACCAGGGGTTTCAGGTCCTTGTGGAGACCAACGGCAGCCTGGATATCAGTGTCCTGCCCCGGGCATGTATCAGGATAATGGATATTAAATGCCCCTCAAGCAATGCCCAGGACCCGATCTGCTGGGCCAACCTCGACCATCTGACCCAGCAGGATGAAATCAAGTTTGTGGTGGGAACGCGAACCGATTATGAATTTGCCCATTCCGTGATCACAGACCGGCTGCAGGGAATAAATGCCAAGCAGATCCATCTCTCTCCTGTTTTTGGCATGCTCGATCCGGCAGACCTGGCTGCCTGGATTCTCAGTGACAAGCTCAAGGCCCGGCTCTCATTGCAGCAGCATAAACTGATCTGGGGGCCGGACAAACAAGGAGTTTAGCCCATGCCGGATAAAGCCATTGTCCTTTCCAGCGGAGGGATTGATTCAACCACAGCCATGGCCATGGCATGCGCTGAAGGCTGGCAGGTTTACAGTTTAAGTTTCAGGTACGGACAGCGTCATTCCATCGAGCTTGAAGCAGCCAGGAAAGTGGCTGCGGCATTGGGCGCCCGGGAACACAAAATCATTGATATTGACCTGCGCCAGTTCGGGGGGTCTGCCCTGACAGATGAGATTGAGGTCCCCAAACACGACCGGGCAGAGCAGATTGAGGCCGGATCCATCCCCATCACCTATGTTCCGGCCCGGAACACCATCTTCCTCTCCTATGCCATGGCCTGGGCAGAGGTCATTGAAGCCAAAGCCGTCTTTATCGGGGTGACTGCAGTGGACTATTCCGGCTACCCGGACTGCCGGCCTGTTTTTATCGAGGCGTTTGAAAATATGGCCAATCTGGCCACCCGGGCCGGGGTAACCGGAAAGACGCAGTTAAAGATCAAAACCCCGCTCATACACCTGTCCAAGGCTCAGAT
>CAZLNA010000126.1:0-6322 GCA_964560485.1 uncultured Desulfobacula sp.
CTGATCCAGCAGTGATGACAATCGTTGTTGCAACGGTAAGTAATATCCATACACCCCTTTAAAGGCAGACGGATGACTTTCCCGGGTCGTTTTTTTTCTACATACTGAGACATGCTATTTCTTTTGATTTTTATAAGAAGTGGTCAGGTTTGAATAAACGCTTCAACTCTTTTTTGCCAGTCACTGACCTGCCAGCTCTTTTCTCCGGGGTTTAACAACCCTAAGAATTCCGCTTGCGCATGGGCAATCCCGCAGTAATACTCAACAGGTGAATCAAGGCTTCCATGTTCCATCCATGATTTTGCAGGGCATCGTTCACATAGACTGTTTAAAAAGCAGTTTCTGCATTTTTTTTCATATTCCGGATGGGTGGCTTTTAACTCCCGCAACTGTTTGAAAAATACTTTATATGCGTCTTCAAAAGTTCCATGTTTAATATCATAAACTGATTCAGGCGCTCTCATCAGCAAACAGGGCTGTAAAAAACCATAGGCATCAACTGCACCTACATGGCCGCATCCGCATGTAAATATAAAATCGGAAGCAGGCGTCATGAACTGAGCTGCAAATCGTTTCATATCATTAATGTACGATTCCCTGTGTTGAGAAAGATATTGGATAGTTTCTTCGGGGGTCGCCCGCAGGGATTCAATCCTAAGGTTCTTTTTGTGATTGTCCCTCCTGGCGCGTAGATCAAAGTTCATAGCGATCCTTGGCTTTTTATCCATAAAAGGGATAAGTCTCGCATATGTATCCAGCTTTTTTATATCTTCTGAAATCTCGTGGATGAAAACGCCTTTGATCACAAATGGAATCAACGCATCAAGAAGCAGGTTAATACCTTTTAATGCGGCCTCGAATGAGCCGGGGTTCCGGGACACCTCTTCATATTCTTCTTTGGATAGCCCGTATAAGGTGATTTCTATTTTTTCACGTGCAGGATATTGTCTGAATAGGTCTACTATCTCTTCATTAATCAGGGTGGCATTGGTAAAAAGAGATACATTGATCCCGCATCTTCTGGTGTGCAGATAAATCTCTTTGAAATCATCTCTTAAGAGCGGTTCGCCCCCGGTAAATCGTATCGTCATGACGCCAGCATCTGCGGCTTTGGATATGATACGTTTTATTTCATCGGTTGAAAGTTCCTTTTGGGCAAGTGCGCTGTCATTCTCATTCTGATTGATATAACAGTGAATGCAATTGTTATTACACCGCTCAGTGAGCTCCATATCCAGGCGGCGGGGTACCAGGCTAGGTTTCAAAAATAGTTCGGATAGATTCTTATTATCAGTATATCTTGAAGTCATTGGCGAGCCATTCCCGACACCAGTTCCTGCTTAGTATACCATTTTGCATACGCCCCACTACGGGACATGAGGGTGTCGTGAGCCCCTTGTTCCACAATGCTCCCGTTTTCCAGGACAATGATTCTATCTGCCATTTTTACTGTGGAAAAACGGTGGCTGATCAGCAGGGCGCTTTTACCTCTGAGCAATTTCTTGAAACCGTTAAATATTTCATATTCGCTGTCAGCATCCAGAGAACTGGTGGGTTCGTCAAGGATCATCAACGGGGTATCCCTCATAAAAGCCCGGGCCAGGGCAACTTTCTGCCATTGCCCCTGGCTGAGTTCCTCACCGTCCTGGAACATTCTTCCAAGAATCGTATCAAAACCATGGGGAAGGCGTTCAATAACCTCGCGAGCATCAGCCTTTATAGCAGCCTCCCTGATCCTTTCTCCCTCGACCGGAGAATTGACATCACCCACCCAAATATTTTCTAGGGCAGTAAGGTGATACCTGGCATAATCCTGGAACATCACCCCGATCTTACCTCGTAAATCAGAAATTTTAAACTGTTTAATATCCGTCTGGTCGATACATATAGTACCGGAATCCGGATCATAAAGGCGGCATAGCAGCTTGGTGATTGTTGATTTGCCTGCGCCGTTTCTACCGATCAGGGCAACGATTTCATCAGGCTTTATGGTAAAGTTGATATCCGAGAGGACAGCATTCTCAGTGGAAGGATATTTAAAGCTGACATTCTCAAAGGTGATCCCATCCCGGATGGGGTCAGGAAATGAAACAGGGTTCTCTGGTGTCTTGATTTTTTCCTCGATGTCAATAAACTCGAAAAAATTGGAGATGAACAAGTTGTCTTCATAAAGCCCGGCAAGCCCGGTCAACAGATTTCGAAAAAATTCCAACCCTCTTTGGAACCCCTGGTAATACATCACCAGTGAGCCTATAGTGATTTTTCCGTGAACCGCTTGGAAGACCATGAACCCGAGTGCACCGAACATGGCCACGGTAGAACAGGCCTGGGCCAGGGTATCTGCAATTGAGCGGCTTTTCACAAGGCCAAGCTTTTCGGTCCTGATGGCATCTCTGATTTTGCTGAAACGCGCTGAGAAAAGTTCTCCCAGTTCAAACAGGCGCAGTTCCTTTGCATGCAGTGCTCCGGTGATCAGCCAGTTCAGATAACTGCTTTTCCGTTCTACCGGGGTTTGCTTGCGTTGCCATTCATACATGACCCCTGAGTATTTTAACTTGATAAGCACCCCGGGAGCTATGGCACACAAAAGGATAAACGGAACAGACCAGTGAAATGACACCAATAGAATCGTTATGCCTGTCATGGAAACGGAACTCTGGATCAGTCCGATCAGTCCGTTGACAATACTTGTCGGACGGTATGGGCCTTCTGCCTGAGCACGGCGGAGGGTATCAAAGTAGGCTGGATTCTCGTAATATTCCAGGTCAACGGCAATGGATTTTTTGTGTAGCTGCTCATGGACGTGGTCAGATACTCTTAGAGACAGGTTTTCTTGAAAATATGCAGATGCATGCTGGCACAGAGAGTTCAGGATGCCAATCCCTGCACCAATCCCGACCAGCAGTAAAATATACCCAGAAGTCACCGGACCGCTACCCGAGAGGGCAGCAGTCGCGGCATCAATGATCAACTTGATCAAATAGAGTGAGGCTAAGGGAAGAATACCGAGAATAATGACAAGCAGCGAAGAGACGATTGCCGGCACAGGTGCGGCCTGCCATACAAATCGTAAAGACCGGTCCAGCCGGAGGGATTGCCGTATTTTTTCCTTAAGAATTTTTATCCTCCGAACGGCGGTTGTATACCCGTCGGTCTCCTTTCCTTCGATCTATTCCGCGTTTGTCCATATCCACTCTTCTGTCCGGATCTTCTGTCCTGCGATCAAATATATTATAGCTGGTGATATCTTTTTTATCATGCAACGTACGCCCAATGGTCCGACGAAGGATCTCAATGCGCCTTAAGACGATGGCGCTTTCCGAAGAGGACCCGAACTCCTCCCTTGAAGTGGTCAATCTTCCGAAATTGTGATCTTTGTAAATAATGGGAAAGGTGATAAACAGTCTTCTATTGAATTCCTCGGTACTGTCAACATCCGGCTCCGCATCAGGAATCTTCCAGATATAGTCCTCAAATTTCCTGAAATTACACCCCCTTCCTCCAAGTTCCAGTTTCAGGTAGTCTACATCGATCATCTTCAGGGCTTTTTCAATTCGATACTTAAATTCATCCATATCTTTGGCCTCATGGATAGCCAGCTGGTGCGCCAGGAACTGCCGTCTGCCGTGGGTCAGGCCAATCCCGTCCTGGATGTCGGAAGACCACCTGACAAAATTTTCAAAATCCACATGGTTGAAGTATCCGAGCTTGCGGATACCAAAGATAACACTGAGCGCAATAACCAGGAGGACGATGGCGGATTTCTGATCATTTAAATAGACTACCAGAACAGCAGCCATGCACAGGGAAAAGGTCACAAGATATAATAACAGTACTGCATTTTTATGCGAAAAGCCCTGCTTCAGAAGCTGGTGATGAAAATGCGCCTTGTCCGGGCTGAAGATTTTCTGACCCAGCATATACCTTCGCAGGGTGGCGATGACGGTATCGGCCAGGGGCACACCTAAGGCCAGCAGGGTCACAAACAAGGTGGCCGCCGTATGTCCCTTTATGGAACCCAGAAGGCTCAGGCTGGCAATCATGTAACCGATAAAATAACTGCCCGAATCACCCATGAAGATGGTTGCCGGATTGAAATTGTATTTCAGGAATCCCAGGATGGCACCGCTCAGGCAGGCAAAGGCGGCTGCAACCACAAACTCTTTTGCCAGACATCCGGACAGGGTAAGAATCAGGCAGACAAGAAGACTCACGCCTGCGGCCAGCCCGTCAAGCCCGTCAATCAGGTTGACCGCATTGATAATGATCAGGAACCAGAACAGGGTCAGGGGGAAAGATAAAATCCCGGTTGACAGGTATTCAACAAAAGGAAAGGTGACCCCGGTAATTCTCATCCCACCGTAATAGGCCAGGGTAGCCACCCCGATCTGCGCCAGCAGTTTGATCTTTGCGTTCAGGTTGAGAATATCATCGATCAACCCCATAAGGAATATCAGCCCCCCCCCGGCAAGCAGGTAGAAAAAGGATATATCCGTAAAAAGTTCACGGGTGATATTATTTTGGGAAAAGTAGGACAGGCTGATGCATGCCAGAAAAGCAAAAAACACGGCTACACCGCCGACACGGCTGATGGCGGTGGTGTGAACCTTCCTTCCGGAGGGCAGATCCACCAGGTTCAACTTCAAGGAGAGTTCCCGCACAATGGGCGTCAGGATCAAGGAGACAAACAGGGATGAAAAAAACAATGTAATAATCGTTCTCATAATCTTAATGTATCGCCATGATGTTTTTTGTGAAAGTACTGATCGTCCTGACAGGCGTATACACTTCATTCTCTATGCCGGTCAGGTAATAAATGATCAGTTCGCCAAAACTTCCCCACATTTTTTTAAGTTCACTGATCCGCTTTTCTGAAAACCGATCAGAAGATGGATCAAGGTGTTCGACCGGATAAATGGTTATCCGCTTATTATCATTGAGAAGCATGATCCGGGTGAACAGGTCGACCCGGGGCGCATGGTACCTGGAGGTCACCACGAGAACCCGTTCAAAGCTTCTTAATGCGCGTTTTAAACACAGGATATCTCTAATGGTGGTATGGCTTAACCCGCAAAAGATGAAGTTCAAATCATCCGTAGAGTATTTCCCCTTTAGCGAGTTCAGGTATCGTTCCTCTGTCATTCCGGCTACGCTGAACAGTCTTTTTCCTGTCTTTCGGGCAAGTTCGATCCCTTTTTTGATCCGCGCCTCTTCGTTGGGAAAGATCAGGACCAGGTCAACATCATGATCACTTGTTGCGGGCAGATAATAACTGGCAGAAAAATAGATATAAGGGAAAGCAAAAACGATCAAAACGAATATGCCGAGGACAGGAATAATCCTTTTTGTTGCTCTATTAACCATTCCGTATTTTCTGTTTTAGGATTCTAAAGATAAATCTGGGTGCCGAAACAAGCATCCGGTCCCACAATCTTTTTGGCTGCTGAAGCAGCCTGGGCAGCCACTCAAGCCCATGTTTCAGAAAAAATGGATGTGATCTAACCACATTGCCGGTGTAAAAATCAAACACTGCGCCTACAGGGCCGATAAATTTGACATTTAAGCGGGTCCTGTTCTGAAAGCTCCATTTTTCCTGCTTGGGTGCTGTCATCCCCACCCACAGGACATCCGGGGCAGCGCTATTAACCGCCTGTATCATTTTCCTGTTATCTTCCGGCGTAAATTCACTTTTAAACGGGGGGGAATAGGTGCCGCAGACCGTAATGCTCGGATATTCCACACCCATCTTTTCCTTGATCAGATCAAGATTACTTTGCGTGGACCCAAGAAAAAAGTACCGGTAATGCCCGGATTCATTTAACGTCCGGCTTAATTCCCTGAACACACCGCTGCCCGTGACCCGGTCTCTAATTCTACCCTGAAGGAGTCTGGAGGCCATGACAATTCCGGAACCGTCCGGTGTAATCAGGTCGGCATTTAAAATGGCCTGTTTGAATACCGGATCTGTCTCAGCGATCTCAAATGAATGCGGGTTGGCACAGACAAAATATTTTTGAAGCTGGCCGGTCCTGATCCAGGAATAGATGGTCTCAATACACTGATGCTTATCAAGGGTGGTGACAGGATAATCAAGGATATGTTCTGTAAACTTCATGGGGTATCAACTTAGTGGGTCCACTCTGACAGGCGCCACCGTATGAATTTTATATAATTTTGCGGCAGGTGCCATAATCTGTAGTCATTGTAAAAAGATTGGAGCTCTGCCGGCAGCGGAATAAACGATTTAACAAATGACCTGATAATAGTCCCTGGCCGGTCAAGCGTCAGCCTGACAAAGAACTGATCACGCTGATGTGAATAC
>CAZLNA010000127.1:0-6317 GCA_964560485.1 uncultured Desulfobacula sp.
GTTGAGCAGGGTGGATTTCCCTGCATTGGTGTACCCGACAATGGAAATCACCGGCAGATCTTTTCTTCTGCGTTGCGATTTCTGCTGGTTGCGCTGTTTTCTGATTTTTGCAATCTCTTTTTTCAGCCGGTTGATGCGTTCCCTGACGCGCCGGCGGTTGACTTCAAGTTTTGTCTCGCCTGGTCCTCTGCCGCCGATACCGCCTGTCAGGCGGGACATGGCTGTATTTTTAGTGATCAGTCTGGGAAGAAGATATTCCATCTGGGCGAGTTCCACCTGGAATTTACCTTCCCTTGATTTGGCCTGTTTGGCAAAAATATCGAGAATGAGCTGTGTCCGGTCAATGACTTTCATTTCAACAAAATCAGTGATGGACCGTATTTGAGAAGGGCTCAGCTCGGAATTGAACACCAGCATGGTGGCGTGCTTCTGTATGGCTTTAATGTAAAGCGAGGATAACTTGCCTTTGCCCACCACGAATTTGGGATCTATTTTTTTCCGCCGCTGGACAGCAGTACCAATGATATTCACGTCACTGGTCTTGCATAATTCCTTGAGTTCTTCCATGGCTGACCAGGTCGCGTTGGGGTCAGTGGTGGTGGCATCGATTAAAAAGGCATTCTCTTTTCCGGTTTCAGGTTTGTGAAGCGAATTCAACCGCGTGAGTTCAGATTCTAAAGAAAGAATCTGACCCAGACAGTCAATGTCAAATTCATCAATGGTGGCTGGCGGCAGCACCTGGTATGGTTCTGACTCTTCATACGGCAGTACATGGGCGGAATATACAGGACCGGGCTGGTTGTCCGTTGTCAGGCAGATGGCTGTGATATAGTCGAGTCGCAGCAGGGCAAGGTCAGTTAAATCATCCCGGGTCAGGGCTTCTTCAGAAAGATGGGTGTGCAGCAACCGAAGCCCTTTGAGACGGCCTGGAATCGCCATATACCCGTCTGTGACAGGGATCATGATTTTGTGGGCATCTCCGACAATCACATAAATGACCCTGCCGTTCCGGTCGACCAGAAGACCGATCTGGCGGCGGATGGCAGATGAAAGCGATATCAGTTCATCGGTCAGTTCAGGCGTATATAAAAACGCCGGCGGAATATGATGGGTGTAAAGACTTTCGATGGACTTGATCAGCGTCTGGCGCAGGCCGGAGACATTGCCATGCAGTTTTTTTTTCATTCAAATTCCTGATACTGGTCAGGTGCAAGTTCTTCAAACCGGGTGTACTGACCGATAAAATGCATGAGTGTGGTGCCGGTGGCGCCATTTCTGTTCTTTGAAATGATGATTTCAGCAAGTCCTTTTTTCGGATTGTTCGCCTCTTTGTTATAAACGTCATCCCTGTAGATAAAGGCCACGATATCCGCATCCTGTTCAAGGGCGCCGGATTCGCGAAGGTCGGAGAGGCGGGGTCGTTTGTCCGGCCGCTGTTCGAGCATCCGGTTGAGCTGGGACAACGCAATAACAGGGACGTCAAGCTCTTTGGCAAGGGCTTTCAGAGATCTTGATATCTCTGCAATTTCCAGGTCCCTGCGATCGGTTTTGAACGGGGGTTTCATCAATTGCAGGTAATCAATGATGATCAGCCCGATCTGGCCGTGCTTCTGATAGAGTTTTCTTGCTTTGGCTCTGATTTCAAGGGCGGTGATATTCGGGGTGTCATCAATGAATATCGGCATTTCATTTAAAATACCGGCGGCATCGGTTGCGTTCTGCCAGTCCTCCTGGCTGATAAAACCTGTCCGCAGCCGGTTCGAATCGATTCTGGCCTCAGAGGTCAAAAGGCGCATGGATAATTGTTCATTAGACATTTCAAGAGAGAACACAGCCACTGGCAGGCCTTCCTGGAGTGCGACATTTCTTGCAATATTGAGTGCAAATGCTGTTTTACCCATACTCGGGCGTGCCGCCAGGATGATCAGATCCGAACTCTGCAGCCCTGAAGTGATGGTATCGAGCTTGTTATAGCCGGTAGAAAGCCCGGACAGGCCGCCGTCTTTACCCTGCTGGGCTTCGAGCTTGTCAATATTCAGATTGATCAGTTCTCCCAAAGGCTGAAACGCGCCCTTGGTCTTTTTTTCAGCAATACTGAAGATTGACTGTTCTGCATAATCCAGAATGTCTTCAAAATCGCCTTTGTCTTTCAGGCAGTTGTCAATGATGGAAGAGGCCGCCGTAATCAGGTGGCGCAGCGCTGCCTTTCCCTTAATGATCCGTGCGTAGTGGATGGCATTCACTGCCACCGGAGCAGTATCTGATATGGATGCCAGGTAGGAAGCACCGCCAATGGTCTTGAGCTGGTCTTTTTCATTCAGACGGTTGGCAACGGTCACCAGGTCGGCAGGTTCGTCAGCCATGGCGAGTTCGACAACTGCTGAATAGATTTTCTGGTGTGCCCCTTTATAGAAATCTTCAGGCGAGAGGATTTCAATGATATCATTCAGGCTTTCATTATCTATAAAAATAGCGCTTAATATTGATTGCTCTGCATCAATATCATGGGGAGGGGTTTTTGAAAGCAGGGGGTCTGCGTTTATGTCTTTTTGGCTCGGCACTATGGCAAAGGTGTCTGCCCCGGAAAAAGGGGTGCTTTTATCCGGTTTATCCGGGGCAGCGCATTAACCTATTCTTCTTTTTCTTCTGCAATAACCGTTACTGTGATTTCCGGTTCAACATCCTTGTAAAGACGGATGGGCACCTTGTAATCACCGATTTCCTTGATCGGCTCAGCCAGAAGGATGGTACGGCGTTCAACCGTAATATCCTGACTGTTGAGAGAGTCCTTGATGTCGTGAGTCGTGACAGAACCGTAAAGTCTGCCTTCTTCCTGAACCTTGGCTTTTATAGTGCAGACAACCGCTTTGACTTTTTCTGCCATGTCTTCTGCCAGCTTGCGCTCTTTTGCTATCTGGAGTTCAAGCTTGGCTTTTGCCTGTTCCATAACCTTCCGGTTCTGTGGCGTTGCAAGGACCGCTTTGCCCTGGGGCAGCAGATAGTTGCGCCCGTAACCCGGGGCAACCTCACACTCGGTACCGGCAATGCCTAAGGTATCAATGGTTTCTTTTAAGATAACTTTCATTATAGCCTCCAAAAAGGTTGGCTGTTACATGCCTGACAGCCAACTTGAATTTATGTTCTTTTTACGTCTGTGTCGATTTTTCTGAAATTAATCCAGGTGTCAAACAATCCGCATCCAACCACCATCATCATAAAAAAAGGTTGAATGGCTATTAAAACAAAAAAAAATGATTTTATCAAAAAGGGGACCTGCTTTTTGTCGAAAAAATAGGAAGCAATGGCAAGTCCTTGAAAAAAATAGACTGCTGACACAATGATCAGGCAGTTGACCAAAAGTATTTTAATACCGCCGCTGGCTGCAAACATCATCAGTGACAGGCCGATAAAGACGAAAACAAGTTTGTCATCAGCCTGCCAGCGGTTGAGATGCTCAAATTGCTTAAGGACAATGCTGTGCCGTTTTAAAAGGCGTCTGATCAGCAGGATGTTCAACAGTGCCAGGCATAGATAGGTGCAGACCAGGACAGACGGCAATACGGTCATGAAAAGGATGCTGGTCTGTTCAAATACCTGACGGTCCATTCCAAGATCCGGGTACTGCCGGGCGAATTCTTCAAAAAACGCATTTGATACGGCCTGGTACCGGGCGATATATCCGGTAACCAGCTGGTCAATACCCTGGGATTGAACAAGTGCAGCAAAAAAGAGGCTGAACGCAAACAATCCGGCCAGGCCGAGACCTGTATAGATCATGGTTTTTTCAATTCGAAGATTCTTTTCAATGCATTCACCCAGAAACAAGCCGGTGAGCATTAATGATCCCAGGTAGAGCCCGTTGACGATCAGGCTCCCTGTCAGTAATGCGACAATGGCAATACTGACGGCAAGGATGACAGCACCTGCATGGCGTCCGATTTTCAACCGGTAAAAAAGCAATGGCAGCGGCAGCAGAACCCATGCAAAAAGCCCGATCAGAGGTATGGTGAGCATCACCACAAAGATCAGGACAGAATAAAGGATACCTGATGCGATATCCTTTACCAGGGGATGGGTTATGTTGGATTGTGTCAACTGCATTAACTCCAGCCTGTATTTTTAATACATGGGTTTGCCGACAAACGGCAGCAGTGCAATCTGCCGTGACTGTTTAATGGCCACGGTCAATTGGCGCTGGTGTTTGGCGCAGGTCCCGGTGATGCGGCGGGGGATGATTTTCCCGCGTTCAGTGATGAACTGTCTGAGAGCTTTGGGAGATTTATAACTGATTTCAAGTTCATTATCGACACAAAATCTGCATATTTTTCTGCGCTGGTAAAAACGGTTTTTGCCACCGCCGCGCTGGTTTCTCTGGTACATTGTGAATTATCCTCCAGTCGTTATGCTTCTGTTTCTTTTTCCGGTTTTTCTGCCGGAGTTTCGTCACCATCAGCAGGTGCTGCAGTGTCTGCTTCTTCAGTTGCCGGCTCAGCAGCTTTGGTGGCTTCCGGTTCAGCTGGCTGCGCTTCAGTCTCGTCAGCGGCAGCGTCTGCTGCATCATCTTCAGAAGCAGCATCAGCTTCAGGCTCTGCAGAATCATCCTGAGCATCCTTGGATTCAGCCGCTTGGGCTTCTGACGCCTGCGATTCCTGAGCACGTTTTTCCTGAAGTGCTTCTGCTTCCTGCTCAAGGGCCTCTTTTGTGAGATCCTCGGACAGTACAATTGTCATGAATTTGAGAACATCGTCGGAAAGACGGAAATTTCTTTCAAGTTCGGCCACAAGGGTCCCGCTTCCGCCGTAGGTGACACAGACATAATGACCTCTGGATTTTTTCTTGATTTCGTAGGCGAGTTTTTTGTTGCCCCAGTCATCAAGATCCAAGATCATCCCTTGTTCTTTGGTGATGATATTTCCAACCTTATCAAGCAGTTCAGTGCGTGCCTGATCGGACAGGTCCGGGTCGGAAATGAGAACGGTCTCATACTTCCTCATTGCTTCTCCTCACGGATATTAAGCCCCGGCAAGCGGCCGGAGCAAGGATTAAACGATAATGTCATACCCGACGTTCAGGTATGTAAAAAACCATTATGTATACCACTAAATTCAGATCAGGTCAATTACAAAGACAAGAATGGTGTTACAAGTCGATCTGTGTTGAGTCAAGATGTTGATCTGCGTAAGTCAGGTGAATATTATTTCTGAAAAACAGGGTAATGATATCATTGTCAAGCAGCCCGTCTTTTCCCATCTGCTCAAGAATACCTTTTGTCTGACTGAGGGGCATTGGTTTTTTATACGGTCTGTCCTGGGCTGAAAGGGCTTCAAAGATATCTGAGATAGCAAGAATTCTGGCCTGGATGTTGAGGTGGGACTCATTTAACTGCCGCGGATATCCCGACCCATCGAGTTTTTCATGATGCGCACCTGCAATCGCAGGAATATTGGCGAGTTTTTTCGGCCAGGGAAGGCGGTTGAGGATTTTTTGCGTGACAATGGCGTGGCTGTTTATAATAACGCGCTCTTGCGGGTTCAGCGTTCCGGTCACCACGCGGAGACTGCTGTATTCGTCATCGGTAAGGTATGACAGTCTTTGATCAAGCACTGTGTCTGATTTTTTCCGGATGGATTTCAGGGTACTGAGCTGCTCAGGCGTAAGATTGGTTTTGCATGTATTGATTTTTGAAATCGACTCAAGATCATGATCAAGCGATTTAAACCGGTCTGCTGTTTTCCGGTCTATGGCGGCCATCTCATCTTGTTTGCCGCTGTGATCGAGCAGGGCAAGTTTTTCATTTGATGCCCTGAGCATGAGGTTGGTTTTTAAGAGCAGCCAGCGTGTACGTATCAGTTCAAACCGGTCACAGACCGTTTCAAGACGTCTGGCTTTGTTAATGATGTGGTCCGGCGTGGTTATTTTTCCGGTATCATGCATCAGGGCGGCCATGCGCAGCTCGTCAAGCTGTTCCGATGTCAACCGGACATTTTTAAAATGCCGGGTATCTTTATTGACAGCCTCTGCAATCATCATACACAGGGCGGTCACCCGTTCGATATGACTGCCTGTGTGCTTTGATTTTTCATCAATGGAGATGGCGATTGCTTTAATGAAAGCTTCAAATAATTCTTTCATCTCAAGGATGAGCATCTGCTGGGTTAAAATTACAGATGCCTGGCTGGCCAGGGCAGCTGCTTTCTCCTGTGCATCCCTGGAAAACGCCACAACGTTTCCGGATACCGGATCAACCGCATTGATCAGCTGGAGGATGCCAATGATTTCCTCTTCATGGTTCTGCATGGGGATGACCACCATTGAGC
>CAZLNA010000128.1:0-2120 GCA_964560485.1 uncultured Desulfobacula sp.
ATTCTCCACCTCTATACCCAGGTGGCCCGGATTTCCCATGAACAGCTTTTTTTATCTGAAAAAGATCAGGAAGAGCTGTTGGCAGACCACACTGCCATTTTCAAAGCCATACGGTCGGGTGACGCCAACCGGGCCAGGGCACTGATGCTGCACCACCTCAACCGGGTGACCCTTAAAACCACACTGGCCGGTTCGAACAAATAACAAAAGGAGGAATCCCGGGACTGGAAATTTTATGATTGACAAGCGACGTACACATGATAAATTGGTCTGGCCACTTGACCAAAATGGAACATTTTTTAGGAGGAATGCCCATGCCAGAGTACAAAATTTCAGAAACGAGCCACCTTTTTTATCTTTACAGCCCGCCTCAAACCAGCGGGCTGTCAACCTTTGTGTTTTTCAATCCCCTCACCGGCGATACCAGTTCCTGGGAAGGGGTTATTGCCCCCCGGTTAAGGGAAAAAGGATTCGGGACCCTGAGCTTTGACTACCGTGGTCAGACCCAGAGCCCATTTTCACCAGAAGACCAGTTAACCACTGAACTCATTGTGGAAGACAGCATCAGCCTGATGGCAGCTGTTAACCCGGAAAACCCCGTATTTGTGGGTCTTTCAATTGGCGGGCTTTTTGCCGCCCGCGCCTGGCTGGCCGGTGCTGCAGCCAAGGGACTGATATTGATCAACATGCTCAGAAAAGACGGCCCCCGGCTGCAGTGGATCGGTGACGCCCTTGTCCGGGCAGTTGAAATCGGCGGGCTTGAACTTTTCAGAGACCTTTACCTGCCGCTGCTCATGAACGAAGAATGGCTCAAGGGCAACAGGGAAAACTTCATTCAGACCCCGGCTTCCTACGCCCCTCTGGCCGCGGACAGCGGTGCCTATAAACTGCTGTCCGAAGGCGGCCCCAGTGCAGACTGGGACCTGCCCTATGAAAAACTTACCCTGCCGACCCTTGTGGTGACAGGGCTCCAGGACCATGTGTTTCTGGAACCTGATGTGGTGGATGAACTTTTCAGCCGACTGCCCCGGGCCGAACGGATCAACATGGAAGATGCCGGACATCTGATTCCCGGTGAACAGCCGGATAAACTGGTCAATATTCTTGCCGGATTCAAGGCATAAAGGAGGCAACATGGAACAAAAACAAGGTCTCTGGCACCGGTACGCAATCCTGGCCTACCTTGCCGTACTCCTGGGCGTATTCGGCCATGCATCAAGTGAAGTGGTGGCTGTCCTGACAAAAATAAAAGGGCCTGAACTTTCTGTCTGGCGTTTTCTGCTCGGCGGGCTGGGGCTGATCCTTCTTTCGCTGAGTTTTCCGGCCAGCCGGAACCTGGCAGAACCGATTAAAAAAGCAGGCGGCCGGATGGCTGGGCTCTCCCTGGTTGGCGTCACTCTGGGATACCTGCTGTTTCACTGGTCGCTTGATTACGCCACCGTGCCCCAGGTGGCCACCCTGGTCACCACCATCCCCATTTTTGTCGGGCTTGCCAATCTCTGGCTGACCAAACAGCCCTTTTCAAAAATGAAACTGGTGACCGGGATGTGCGCCCTGCTCGGCGTGGCCCTGCTGATTACCGACGGCTATCTGGCCAAACTCACCGGATCCGGCCAGAACCTGGTCGGTATTATGATGGCCATCGGCTGCTCAGCAACCGTTGCCGTTTATACGGTTGCAATCCGGCCGGTAATTGTCGAATTCGGCGCCCTTCGGATCACGGCCATCACCATGAGCATCGGCGCCATCGGCCTCTGGCTGGTGGTGGGTCTCTTCTGGAGTATCTGGGTCAATCCACTGACACTCTTTGACCGGCCGCCGGCCCAACTGGCAGCCCTGCTGGGACTCGGCATATGGAACACCACCATTGCCCAGTTTTTCTGGATCGGTGGTCTGGCAGCCGTACCTGACATCACCCGGGGCAGCTATCTCTTTTTTCTGAAACCTGTGATTGCCGCCTTTCTGGCCGTCCTTTTCCTGAACCAGACCATTACAGCCTGGCAGGCACTGGCCATTGTCGTCATCTGCTCGGCAGTGGTTGCCGAAGCCCATGTGGTTCTGCGCAAATCCTCAACATGATGGTTTTTGCTGACATGCCCTTGTAAAAGGGCATGTCAGTA
>CAZLNA010000128.1:2220-6305 GCA_964560485.1 uncultured Desulfobacula sp.
TGTATCAATGCGGTGAAAGAACTCAAAGCCTGCGGCGAAACTCGGATGTGCAAAAACTGCCAATTGAGAAATGCACTGGCAGCCACCCTGGACCGTCCGGGTGAAACCGTTCGCCACCACCTTGAACGGACCTTTCACATCAATGGGAAACCCATTAAAAAGCATCTGGAATACACCACCCGGCCGATTGTTTTCCGCGGCAGGGAAATGACCCTTTTCTTTGTTCATGACATCACAGACATCACACTGTCCAGACTTGAACTTGAAGAAAAACAGCGACAGATGGAAATCGATCTTGCAAAAGCCGGAGAAATTCAGAAAGCGCTGATGCTCAATCAGACACCGGAGATACCCGCTATCCGGACAGGCTGGTATTTTTCGCCCAGTTTCAAGATTGGCGGAGATATGTTCCACATCTTTGAACCCGCACCCGGCCTGGTCAGCGCATACATGCTCGATGCCTGCGGGCACGGGGTTTCTGCTGCACTGATCGCAGTAACTGTCAAACATTTTATTGATCATCTTGTTGCTCAGGATCTGACCACCGGCCAGACCCGGACCCCGGGAGAGGTTCTCAGGGATCTTGAAAAAGAATTTCCGTTTGAACGCTTTGAATCGCATTTTACCATCATTTACCTCAGTCTTGACTGTCAATCAGGAGAACTGGTATATGCCAGCGCCGGTCACGTTCCTCCGGTGGTCACCGGCCCGCACGAGCGGTTTGATGTTCTGAACGAACACGGGACCATCATCGGTCTGGGCCGCAACGCTTCACAATCCGGCAGCCGGACAAAACTGACACCCGGGGACAAGGTCCTTTTATATACAGACGGTTTGCTCGACTGCTTCGGCCCCAGGGGAGATATTAAAAACGCCGATCGGTTTTATTCTGCTGTAAAAAAAAACAGTATCCTTCCGGCAGACCAGTTGACCGCCGCAGTGATTGATCAGCAGAAGGCTCTGGGACAGACAGCCATGGCAGATGATGATATCAGTCTGCTGGCCATCGAGTACCTTGGCCTGCCCGGATAATTTTCCCCATTTTCGCTTTTCCCGCAGCTGCACGGCCTTATAACCATCAGAATACATGGAACATTTTGATGAAAACGAGGTTCTTTCAACACAAAAATCAATAACGTGACAAGCCCCTGCACAGGTCTTTATTCAAAATTTGCTTTAATCCGCCGTCACGAGATGGTAAAAACTATTCAAGCTGAAGACAACAGCCTGTTCCGACGCCAGAGGCAATACCGTTTGAACGGGCCCAACTTGAAAATGTGAAGATCGGACGGATAAAAATGAGTACGGACGACTTGAATAAAAAGCGATTGATCTCCCAGTGGGCATTTGATACCCGGCCGATACTGGGACGGCTCCACCTCTGGCTTGAAGATGTAGACATCGAATGGGTGGAAGGCCGCACAGACAATGAAGTGGACGACTGTATTTCTTTTGTCGGCACCCGCATTGAAAAAATGCTGGCCATGACCAGCGCTGTAACCGCATTGGGAACCCGGCTTTTCGGACGGTACGGGCAGGGTGAAAACCTGTCAAAAAAAGAGCTCAACCTGGTAAAAAAAGATGCAGATGCCATCTCTGCCTACGCCATGAGTGAAAGCCTGTGGTATATGTCAAGATCCCTGCCGGAAAATCATGCCATCATGGTCTGTTTAGGGGAAGGGCTCATGCCGAAAGCCGGCGAAACCGCTGAAATGGGGGCCAACCCGCTGCTCGGTTTCGGACGGGTCTATGCCAGGCCCGAGGTGGCGCAATTTCTTGAATCACGGGTACTTGAACTCATCAACAACCCCGAGTTCGAGTGGGAGGATTTCCGGCGGTCCATTGCAGATAAAAACATCACTGTCTGGGGTGCAGCAATTGATACCCTTGAAAACACCAACCGGTTTGCAAAGGGAAAAACCACCGGCCCCATGACCATCCTTCACCTGTTTGACCAGCCACTGGCCATCAGTGACCAGTATGAAGGATATATCGGCAACCTGGTTCTGCCCAAGGCAGTTGTGGAAACCGCTGCCCTTGATTCTCTGCTGGTGAATTTTTTCACTCCGCGGGACAAGGTTGTCAAGGCCATCCAGATGACCTATCCGGAAATAAAACCGGAAAACATTCATGTCTGGACCCTGCAGGGAAAACGCCGGAAAGCCCGGATCGGAAAACTCTGGGAAGAATGGAAAAACGCCGGGGCTCACATTATTGACAAGGATTGGACCCTTCCAACCGGATTTAAACCATTTATGGATTCAGGCACCTATGCCCCGAGTTTTTCAGTCAAGACCTGGACAGACGATCAGAACGACACCCACCTGCTGGTGGTAGACGGGTATGCCGCATCAGCAGAAGCGATTCAGGCAGCCAGCCTCAGCGAAATACTCAACATTGACGTTTCCATGGCCGTGCTCTCCTCAAGCTTTGCCCTGAGCTATGAGAAAGATGCGGCCAGCATGAAACTTGATCCGGATGCCGATGATTTTGCCCTGCGCCTGAAAAATGAGATTGTCCAGGCAGACATTGATGATGAAATGGTGAAAACTTATAAGGAAAGCATCCGCCTGGCCAAAAATGCCGGCATCCCCCTGGCCAAAAGAACCATCACTGCCGACGATCTGATCCCTGAGAAAAAATGGCGGGCTCTGGCAGCTTCCGGCTATATGCTGCCGGACCCGTATTCCGGCTCTCCGGGAGTCACGCAGATCGATGACGATACCTACAGCGTGACGGTCCGTCTGGCAAGCGAGACAGCAGATAAAAAAATCACCCTGAAACTTCGGCTGACAGAAGGCTTAGAACAGAGCAAGCTGATATTCAGCCCTCTGCTCAACCGGTTTCTAAAAGGGGAAGATTACAAGACCCGGTCTGTTAAAATTTCAGATTCCGGCAGGATCAGAAATGAGCTGCAGACCCTCTGCACAGATGCGCTCGAATATTCCGGTGACTGGGTTATGCTCAATTTTGACAAAATATCTGTTGCCACCATTTCCCCTGAAGACCAGAAACTGCTCAAAGATATCCTGACCTGGTACAAGCTCAATTACCCGGTCTGGTTTGAATGGCTCTTACTTAAAAACGACGGAGAAGAATAGATATGGAAGGGTTTAATGTCACATTTCCAGGCAGTAAACGCGTGGATGTCTCTTTTAATGCCTTTGATATAAAAACCGATCAGAGCGTCAAACACGGCGGGGAAGGCAGTGCGCCAGAGCCCTTTGATCTTTTTCTGGCATCACTGGCAACCTGTGCAGGGATCTATGCCAAGGTGTTCTGTGATTCCAGAAAAATAGAGACCGACCGGATGCACCTGACACTGGCACCGTCATGGAAAGAGGGGCAGGACCGTTTGGACGGCGTAAACATCACGCTTCATGTGACCCAGGCATTCCCTGAAAAATATATCGGTGCTGTTATCAAATCCATGAGCGGATGTACGGTAAAAAAACAGCTCCACCCGGACATTGCTGCTGATGTGCAGGTGGCCTATCAGCCCGATTAGGGGATATTTATCCACGATCCCTCAGGAACTTGTCCAGAGCTTCGATCAGAATGCTGGACAGAGAGGTATTGCTCTCATCAGCCAGCTTGACAATCCGTTCTGCCAGTGCACAGGGAAGTTCAACCGTGATACTTTGCGTGGGATCGCTGCATTCGTTTAACAGGATATTATCGTCCATATGACCTCATTCAAACCAGTTATAGTAAACCATACGCATATATATCATATAACCGATGTAATACCCCAGGCATGGGGCGAAGTCAACGACCACCCGCACGGCGGGGAAAAAACCAGGAGACCCTGATGGCCTTATCTTTCATGGAAGGGAACGAAGCATTGGCCCGCGGCGCCATAGCGGCCGGATGCTCTTTTTTTGCCGGATATCCGATCACGCCGGCCACCACCATTTTCAACCATATGCTTAAAATGCTGCCCCCCCAGGGCGGTATCTGTATCCAGGGCGAGGATGAAATCGCTTCCATGGGCTATTGCATCGGTGCATCCATGGCAGGCAGAAAAGTGCTGACCGCCACTTCCGGCCCCGGTATCAGCCTTTACAGCGAGCAGATTTCCTTTT
>CAZLNA010000129.1:0-6284 GCA_964560485.1 uncultured Desulfobacula sp.
TCGTCGGGCTCATAACCCGAAGGTCGTTGGTTCAAATCCTTCCCCCGCTACCAAACAATACAGGGCTTTCAGTTTGTAACTGAAAGCCCTTTATGCGTTCTGGTGATACCTGCCCATGCCAATAATGGCGTTCAGTACAAAAAACATGGGAAAAATATTTTCTTAAAAGCGACCAAATTATTACATTTATTTCTCAAATTATTACATTTATTTCACTAATTCCTTTATATTCTCAAATTTCACTTACTATTTCAAATAGTTCAAAATCGGCATGAATGTTGCAATTACCTGCGCATGAACTGTCATTCGCGCGTATTCTTCCATGGGAAGGTTCCACTGCAGAAGAGTATACTCGAAGATCGAATTATTTTATTGTTGTTTAATAAAAGGAGTAGAAATGAACAAGAAACTGATGTTGATCCTTGCTGTATTGTTAACTGCGTTTTTTACCCTCGGCACTGCGTCTGCCGCCACCATTAACCTGCTTGACCTTTTTGACCGCGACGGCAGCGGTGTTGTAGAACTTGGCGACGGATACCCGGGCGGGACTGACCTGACAAAAGATAACTTAGGCCTTGGCACTATTGAAAGAACCTTTGATCTGACCGAACAGCCCGTATCAGGCAGTGCTTTTTCAATCACCATTACATCAAACGGCGTAGACTTTAGCGACAATTATCTTACCCTGAACGGCATGACCTTTGCGCTGAGAAACGGCACCCGGATTTATACCGCTGATACAGCTCTGCTGACCCAGGTTGCCAATACCGCGCTGATAGATCTTGGCGGTTCCACAAGTAATTATGAGGATTTCGACATAACCTTTTTCGAACTCAGTTATGAGTCCAACGGCGGTTACGGCGGCGATGCGGTTCCCGAACCTGCCACTTTCCTTCTGTTCGGTCTCGGTCTTGCGGGGATGGCCGGTATTACTCGCAAAAAACAATAATTTTTCGTGCAGAGAAGATCAAAAGCAGGGTTGAATCCAGCCCTGCTTTTTTAACCAAAATCAAACACAAAAGACCTTGACTCTTTTTTAAAAGCTGTGTAAAAAACGGTTAAATCTTTTCAGGGGTCACTATCCTTTGTCTGGACAATAGGGGGTTCAGCGTTCGGCGCTGCCCCCTTTTATGATTTTACACTGTCCTCGATCGGTTCGGCCTGCTGTGCCAAACCCTGGCTTTTGAATCGTCTATAGACTATAAATATTTATTCATCTGATATTTTCGAGCCAGTTCAACCCGTTCGCCATCAGGCAGCATCTTCATATGAGACTTCCAACCCGGACACCAGCCAGCGTGCCATCGCCATAATCTGCCTAAAAACGAATTCGGGTTTTTATCGTATTTTTTCCTGAACCCGCAGGTATTGCAGTTGTGTGCCATTGATACGCTCCTTAATCGGTGGTTTTTGCCAGCATATGCTTAAATCGCTCTATGGTCAACGGTGCAGACCCTTCAAAATGATTATTAACGTTCAGGGTGACCTTGACTTCTCTTGACAGCAGGTCATCTATCATGTGTTTTAGCTTGATGAGGTCTTCCTCCCGGGGTTCGATGATTCGATTCCATTGTTTTCCGGTTTTATTTTCAATGTCCGAACGGTCAGGACCAAGCAGCCGGATCACCGTGTGGGTTTGAATATCATCCCTGAACCGGCGGTAAACATCAAAAACCGGGGGCATCCAATAGCCCTGCAAAAAGACATGAGAGACGTGAAGGGCATTTAACAGGTCAAAATAGTGCCTGTTGAGATAATTCGGGTTACGGATCTCAACGCAGTAACGGTACCCTGAAGGACACTTTTTAAAAAATGCTGCCAGTTTATCCAAAAATTCAAGCTGCCCCCCCATCTTCTGTTTGTTAAGGTATTCAAACTGGAAAATCAATGAATTGATCTGGGATTTCATGGGCTGGAGAAGTTTAAGAAAATCATCTGTCAATTGATTTGACAAAAAGTGCGGGTTTTTTTCCAGCGATCCTTTCCGGCCTTTCTGGTAATGATGGGTCAGAGTGATTGAATTGGGGACCTTGATGCTGAACCTGAAATCCGCTGGAACGGAATCGACATATTCAAGAACCGTCTCCGGCCTGGGCATCACAACGGTATCGCCAAACAGCGACCAGAACCATTGATCAATCTCCACAAGCTCAAACAGGGCAGCATATTCAGCCAGAGAATGTTTCCCCACATGGTCTGAATAGACCAGCCCTTTCCAGGAATCATATTTCCAGCTGCAGGTACCGATCCTCAAAAAGGGGGAAATGGATGGAATCATGGACCCCTTTATTTCTGGTCGTTGTCCGGTGTGGCCCAGAGAATATGGCTTTTGTTCACAAAAATGGTTTTATGCCGGATCGGTGTGTCCGCACCCGGTCGGTGCAATGTGGCATCATACACCACAAGAAACGGATCGGCCGAAGACCCTATCAGGTCAGATACGCGGTCATGGCCCGGCGATCGATCAATATTGACCTGGCCATTGATCTGGTCACCGCTGATCAGTTCGATTCTTATGATTCTGCTGTTCAGGTTTTGAGGCTCAGACGTCATGATAATCTCCTTTCACCCGGGTCGTCGGCGTCTGTACGAGCCAGACCCGCAGTGAGAAACAAGAAGGGCAAAATAAGTATTGGTCGCTTAATTATTCATACCTCATTTGGATTGATTGGGGATTGTTATGGTATATCGAATCATGGATAGACATTTCAACCTAAAATATAAAAATGTACTTCTGCCTTCAGACTGACTGGCGCCAGGCCACAGTAATAAACAGGACTGATATATAAAGGGTTGGCCATATACCGACTGACATATCAATGGAAATTGCTTTGTTTTTTCTGCCAGATGCGGTAGATTTAAAGCCTGAGCCAAGTTTGACATCAACCTTTGACCGCAGATGTGAACATGAAGATTATTACCACCCACAAGGGTGCAGACTTTGACGCAGCCGCTTCCCTTGTAGCTGCAAGCCTCCTTTATCCTGGTGCCAAGCCTGTCCTGCCCACCAGCATCAATGCCAATCTTAAAGCCTTTTTATCCATTCACAAGGATCTGTTCGACTTTTATTCGCCTGCTGATGTCAGCCTTGATCATGTGGAGACCCTGATCTGCGTGGACACCCATTCCTGGCGCAGGCTCGAAGGCATGGAAGGGCTCCAGGAAAAAGAGGATCTTGAGATCATCATCTGGGACCATCATCTGCAAGGAGATATAAGGGGCACCGCAGAAAACATCCGGGAGACCGGGTCCACCATCACCATGCTGATAGATAACATTCAAAACCAGGGGATACTGATCACCCCGATCCAGGCCACGCTCTTTCTCATCGGAATCTATGAGGATACCGGCAACCTGACATTTCCTTCCACCCTGCCTGAAGATGCCTATGCAGCCGGTTACCTGCTTGACCAGAAAGCAGATCTTCATATTCTGTCCACCTTTCTGCGTCAGGCCTACGGCAAAAAGCAGAAAGACATTTTATACCAGCTCATCAAAGATGCGCAGCGCAGCGAAGGAAACGGGTTCACCTATTCCATTGCTCAGGCTGAGGTCGCCGGCCGGGTGCAGAATCTTGCCATGGTTATCCAGATGTACAGGGAAATCGTGAATGTGGATGTGGCTTTCGGCATATTTCACGAACCTGCCAAGAACCGCTGCATGGTTATTGGCAGAAGTAATGTGGATGAAGTCAATATCGCCATCATGATGAAGGGCCTTGGCGGTGGGGGGCATCCCGGTGCCGGTTCCGCACTTCTTAAAAAGGTGGAACCTGAAGAGGTGAGAAAAATCCTTCTTGAACTGCTTAAGGGCAACCAGCATTCTTCTGTGATGCTTTCAGACATCATGTCCTATCCGGTGATCACTGTGACCGAAAACACCATGGTGGAAGAGGTGGCGACCATCCTCAGGGACATGGGGTGCAAAGGCATGCCTGTGGTGGATGATGACGATCATGTGGTAGGGGTGGTATCGCGCCGGGATTTTAAAAAGATCCGAAAATCCGCCCACATGCAGTCGCCCATCAAGGCGTTCATGAGCCGGAACGTTGTAACGATTGATCATGACCGAAGTGCCGTGGAAGCTGCCCGCCTGATGATCAAACACGATATCGGCCGGGTGCCGGTGGTCAAGGATGACAAGATCATAGGTATTATCACCCGGTCGGATGCGATGTTGTATTTCTATGACCTCCTGCCAGATTAGAAGCTACATTTTCAGCAGCTTCTTGGCTTTCACAGCCAGCTTTTCCCTGAAAATTTTCGAGTTGTGCCGGATGTCGACTGGAAAGGTGTTTTCAATAAAGAGATGGTCAATGGCTGCAGTCAGGGGATTGGATTTACCAAGTTCAAGCAGCTCCTGAATAAATGCTTTTTCATTTTCCACAGGTCCGATAGGCTCGATAAAGATCACCGGGAGCTGATTGGCTTTTGGGCCGACACCGGCCAGAGCGCTTCTGAAGACCTTTTCATGGTTGTTGAAAATCGCTTCAACCGGAATGGTGTACAGGGTCTCATCCGCAGTCCTTACCCGGTGGCCTTTTCTGCCGCAGAACCAGATCCTGCCTTTTGAATCCCGCCAGCCGAGATCGCCCATTCGGTGCCAGACACCGCCGTCAGATGCAGGGATTTTGGCCAGCAGGTCTGCCTCCCTGTTATTGAAGTAGTGTTCAGTCACAAGGGGGGCTTTAACCGTTATTTCGCCGACCTCGTTTTCTTTCACCTTGAGTCTGTCCTGAAGCTGGGTCACCGGATCATCACTGATCTTGATCAGTTCAACCTCGGTGTTGCAGATGGGGCGGCCGATGCACATGCCGTACCCCTGTTCTGAGTGGGTTCGTGTTTCAGCCAGGATCTCGTTGGATGCAATGGAGATCACAGGTACTGCTTCTGTGGCCCCGTAAGGGGTGTGAACCTGGGCGTCGCCAGTAAGCATGGTGCTGAACTGCTCGATATTGGCCGGGCTGACCGGTGCGCCCGCAGAAACCACCCGCCGGAGTGACGGCAGTTGGATCTGGTTCTCCTTGCCAAATTTACCCACCCGGTTCAGCAGGGCAGGGGAGGCAAACATGTTGGTCACGCCCTGGTTTTCTATGGCTTCGATGATTTTTGTCGGATCCACCAGCGCTGGTTTGGTCGGATCCATATCCGGTATAACCGCAGTCATGCCAAGGGGGGGATCGAACAAAGCAAAAAGCGGGAATGTGGGCAGATCCACTTCGTCCGGCGCGATCTGGAAATGTTCCTGAATCTGTGTGATCTGGGCGTCAAAATTGCCGTGGGTATAGACCACGCCTTTGGCCGGGCCTGTTGATCCGGTCGTAAAGACAATGGCAGCGGTTTCATCTTTGGCGGTCTGGGCCCTTGGATAGGGTTCATCTTTCTCCACCATGAGCTGGTCAAGGGTATGACCGCCCCAGAACCATTTTTTGCCCACAGTGACCCAGTGCTTCACAGATTTGAAGGCCCCTGGCCGCAGAGTCCTTAGCAGATGCGCTTTTTCAATGCCGATAAATGCTTTGGGCCGGCCCTGCTTCAGGCACTGGAGCATCCGGCCGATCCCCATGCCCGGATCCACCACCACAGGAACAGCGCCGACCTTGAACATGGCAAAGACGATGAGAAAAAAATCCATGCCCGGTGTGACCATGAGAATGGTGCGCATCCCCCGGGTGATGCCGATGCGCTGAAGCCCGTGGGCCAGTCGGTCCGACTCTCTTTCAAGCTGGCTGAAGGTGAGCTGGCTGTAAAGAACGCGGCCTTTTTTGTCCCGGGTATGCGGAAACACAATGGCGCGTTTATGCGGGGTTTTTTCTACGGTCCGGGTCAGGCCCTGTGAGATATTGGTGTATGTGGTCATAAGAATTTCTTTTTGATGGTATACCAGGTTTTCTGCAGCATGCCTTCAGGAACACTTTCTTTGGGGCTGCGTTTCCCTGTCATTTCGCCTGCCGGTGCCAGTGCGGCAGCGGCCTGCTCTGCAAGCTCATTTTTTCGGGTATTGATCTGCTCCTCTCCCTGTTCCGGGTTGACCCGGTAGAGCACATACAGGTCTTTAACAGGCTTGAGGATTTTCAAAAAGGCTTTTTCAAGCGAGTCTCTTGTTTTCTGCCAGACCTTTTTTTCCTTGTCAGCAATGGTTTTCTGATCCGGGTACTGCTGGCCAACGGCCTCTATTCGTGCGATTTCCCTGTCCAGAAGCGTCATTTGAATATCATAGCGGATAAGGGCCTGATAGGTTTCTGGCAGATGATCAAAACTGAATCTGAGCATTTCTTCAGGAAG
>CAZLNA010000130.1:0-6283 GCA_964560485.1 uncultured Desulfobacula sp.
CGCATCCGGTATGACCCTTACCCAGCAGCGGAACATGTCCATCAACTTTGCAAGTCCCTACATCGTCATCGGCCAGACCATTCTGGTGAACAACCGCCTCAAAGGGAAGATCAAATCTTACAAAGACCTGAACAGCGGCCAGTACACGGTTGGGTCAAAACTGGGCACCACAGGCGAACAGGCCACACAACGCCTGATTTCCAAAGCAAAGTACATCTCTTATGAAACAGAGCAGGAAGGGGTTCTGGAAGTGGTAAACGGTAAAATTGATGCCTTTATCTATGACCTGCCGTTCAATGCCATTGCCGTTTCCCAGAAAGGCGCCGGCAAAATTTTCCACCTGGACACACCTTTTACCCACGAACCGCTTGCCTGGGCCGTCCGCAAAGGCGACTATGATTTCATCAACTGGCTGAACAATTTTCTCAATCAGGTCAAAATTGATGGTACTTATGACAAGATTTATGATAAGTGGTTCAGAGATGATACGTGGATGAAAGAAATTCAATAGAAAAGGTGACTTAAACAGTGAAGTTATCTCAAAATCATTTTTTTTGGAAACTTCTTCTGGCAGCCATCCTTCTGGGGATGGCTGCCATGACCTATGGGGCGGTTTCAAAAATTGACTATGTCTGGCGCTGGAACCGGGTTCCCATGTATTTTGTCTACAAGGCAGAGGTCCTGCACAAGATTCCGTTTGACGGCATTGTCCAATCGGTAAAAGCTGACAAAGGGGAGATGACAACGGTAGAACTGATTTCCGAGGATAAGGAAGTGGTCACCGTTCGTGTGGAAACTGAAAGCCTGAGGGTGTCTGAAGGGGAGGACCTCTTTGAGGGAGACACCATCGGTCTGACCTCCAGCTATCAGCCGGGCCCGTTGATACACGGGCTGTGGACCACGATCTGGATTTCTGCGACCGCCAGTGTCTTTGCGCTCGTGATCGGCCTTTTCACCGGCCTTGCAAGGGTGTCGGATAATTTCACCATGAACGGGCTGGCTGCGGTTTATATTGAATGTATCCGCGGTACACCGCTCCTGGTACAGATTTTTATTGCGTATTTTTTCCTGGGCACTGTGTTTGACTTAAGCCGGAATGTCTGCGGGATCGGTGCCCTGGCATTGTTTGCCGGTGCATATACAGCAGAAATTGTCCGCGCCGGAATCCAGGCCATACCCAAGGGCCAGATGGAAGCGGCACGGTCGCTCGGCCTTTCTCTGCCCCAGGCCATGATCGACATCATCCTGCCCCAGGCGTTTAAAAAGATTCTGCCGCCGCTGTCCGGCCAGTATATCTCCCTGGTCAAGGACTCGTCTCTGGTTTCGGTGATTGCGATCACCGATCTGACCAAATCCGGCAGAGAGATCATTACCTCAACTTTTGCCACGTTTGAAGTCTGGCTGGTGGTTGCAGCCATGTATCTCATTATTACCTCTGTGCTGTCACAGCTGGTATATTATATGGAACGGAGGATGGCAGTCAGTGATTAAAACAGAAAATCTAACCAAGATATTTACCGGCAGAGGTGAAGTGGTCCGCGCTGTTGACGGTGTGTCCCTTGAGGTCACAAAAGGTGAAGTGGTGGTGGTCATCGGGCCGTCCGGCTCCGGGAAATCTACATTTATCCGCTGTCTGAACCGTTTGGAACAATATAATGACGGCCATGTGTGGATTGACGGGGTCGACCTGTCTGATTCGAAAACCAATTTAAACAAAATCCGCGCAGAAGTGGGCATGGTGTTTCAGCACTTTAATCTTTTCCCCCACAAAACCGTACTCCAAAATCTCACCCTGGCCCAGCAGCGGGTCCGGAAACGGGTTAAAAGCGAGGCCGTGACAAAAGCACGCATGCTGCTTAAAAAAGTAGGGATCGCTGAAAAAGAAAGTGAATATCCTTCCAGGCTGTCCGGTGGACAGCAGCAGCGGGTGGCCATTGCAAGGGCGCTTGCCATGGACCCCAAAATCATGCTCTTTGACGAACCTACGTCTGCGCTTGACCCTGAAATGGTGGGTGAGGTGCTTGATGTCATGAAGCAGCTTGCCCAGGAAGGCATGACCATGGTTGTGGTGACCCATGAAATGGGGTTTGCACGGGAAGTGGCTGACCGGGTGATTTTCATGGACGAAGGCAAGGTCGTCGAGGTGGGAACACCGGAACACTTTTTTACCGATCCCCGGGAGGAAAGGGCAAAACTGTTCTTGAAGCAGGTGCTTTAAAATTTACAATACAGCAGTCATGAGCGGGCGGTCACAGAGGCATTAAATGCCTGTGGCCGCCCGTTTGGGTTTGGAAAGCGTTTAGAATTGTTCCGGCCGCCTTTGCCAGCGGGCTGATTATCCGCCATTTCAGGCCGCTGCCCGTGCCCGGGTACAACCTGGCCCGGCGCTTGCGAACCTTCCCGGTCCATCTCGGTTATCTATGGCAGAAGCTATTCAAGTCCCATTTTAAAGAGTTCTTCAGATTCTTCGGCCAGGTCAGGCTCTGGTGTATATTCCTCTGGCACAGTGCCTTCTTTGAAACATTCAAACAGCGTTTTTTCGCTCTCCGGAATCGGCAGCAGCCCGGTTTTGGCATCAATCTTGGCAAAGACAATGCCTTCAGGGACATTGAATGTTAATGCGGTTTTACCTTTAAGGGCATTCTGCATGTAATCGAGCCAGATCGGACTGGCAGCTCTGGAACCGGTTTCGCCTTTTCCCAGAGGCGCTTCCTGGTCAAGTCCGACCCAGACGCCCGTGGTATACCGCGGGGTATAGCCCAGAAACCATGCATCGAACAGGTTGTTGGTGGTGCCTGTTTTCCCTGCAGCTGGCCGCTTAAGCGCACGGATACGCCATCCGGTCCCGCGTTTGACCACATCTTCCAGCACATTGGTCATGATGTAGGCAGTGCTCATATCAATGACCTTTTTCCGGATCAATTTGCTTGACTCCAGAAGATTATTGTCCCGGTCGTAGATTTTGGTGATAAAGACCGGCTCAATCAGGTAGCCGAGGTTTGAAAAAACAGAATAGGCATTGACGATTTCAAGAAGAGAAAGCCCGCTCGACCCTAACGCAATAGAGAGGTCCTGGCTGATGTCGGACGTAATCCCGAGTTTTCTTGAATAGTTGGTCACATAGTTGATACCGATATCCTGCAGAATTTTGATGGTCACAATGTTTCTTGATTTGACCAGGGCTTCCCTGAAAAGGGTCGGGCCAAAGAATTTTTCCTTGTAATTGTGGGGTTTCCAGATGAAATCCCTTTCTGTATCTTCATAGACCACAGGAGAATCGATGATCACGCTGGCGGCGGTATATCCCCGGTCAAGCGCGGCAGCATAAATAATCGGTTTAAAGGCCGAACCCGGCTGACGCCGGGACTGGTAGGCCCGGTTGAACTGGCTGTTCCGGTAATCCCTTCCCCCGATCATGACCTTGACATGGCCGGTTTCCGCTTCAATGCTGAGCAGTGCAGACTGGGCAACGGGCTCCTGTTCAAGGATAAATTCAAGCGTATCATTTTCCACCGGTTCTTTGAAAACTTTCAACCGGACCACATCGCCGAACCGGAGCACCTCTGAAGGGGCTTTGACACCGGCTTCAAAATATGCCACATCAATATCTGGCTTGCGCGCCCATTTCATTGTGTCAAGTTTTATGATGCCGTGGAAATCGCCTACGCGGACACGGGTGATTTTCTTTTCATCGTCCACTTCGAGAACAACCCCTTCATAGATTCTGTCCTTTTGAAGCAGGCCGGTGCCGATTTTTTCAGATACATCAGCGCAGAACCCTTCCACCTGAAGTGCAGTGATGTTCTTGACCGGCCCCCGGTAACCCGACCGCTGATCAAGCTCCCGCAGGCCTTTGTTTACAGCTGCACGACCGATTTTCTGCAGCTCGATATTGACCGCAGTGTGTATTTTCAGCCCCTGTTCATACAGGGCATCCTTACCGTATTTTTTTTCAACATATCTGCGAACATGCTCTGTGTAACAGGGGACCCGTTCGATGAACCAGTTTTTCCGGGGCTTGATATCCAGCTTCCGGTTAATGGCTTCTGTCGCTTCAAGGTTGGTGATCAACCCGTCTTCTTTCATCCGGTTCAGAACATAGACCTGCCGCTGTTTTGCCCTGTCCGGAAAGCGGAAGGGCGAGTACCGGCTCGGCGCCTGGGGAAGTCCTGCAAGCATGGAACATTCGGCAAGGTTCAGGTCTCTGGCATGTTTTCCAAAATAATTTTCGCTGGCCGCTTCAACCCCGTATGCCCCGTGCCCAAGATAGATCTGGTTCAGGTAAAGAAAGAGGATTTCATCTTTGGTGAATTTTTTTTCGATCCGGTACGCCAGAATCGCTTCTTTGATTTTTCGTTCATAGGTCCGTTCAGGCGTAAGCAGAAAGGATTTGGTCACCTGCTGGGTAATGGTTGATCCGCCCTGGACAATGGTTCCGGCTTTGAAATTTTTCAAGGAAGCCCTGAAAATGGAAAGGATATCGATGCCCGGATGCTCCCTGAATCTTGAATCTTCAGCTGCAATAAAGGCATTTTTCAGGTTTTCAGGCATTTCAGACAGCGGAATCACGATCCTCCGCTGCTTGTAGAATTCGCCGATTTTGCGGCCGTCGTCTGAAAAGACGCTGGTTACTGTGGCCGGCCGGTAATCTTCTAATGTGTTAATTTTCGGTAGGTCTTGGCTCAGGTAGTAATAAATGCCGGCCACACCGGCAATGCCAAGGAGGCCTGCAAAAAGTGTCAGAAAAAAGATCCATTTAAACAGGGAGAACAAAATGTTTATCTCTTTTTTTTTGCCTCTCCGCTTAAGGACATCAGCCCTTGATTTTGATTTATCCATAACTCCTTGAACATCTTGCATTTAAAATGTTGTACCGGTATTAGCAGATTCCGTGTCCATTGGCAATACTTATGGCAGGCCGCTGCCAAATCGGTCAATGGTTAGGAATTGAATAAAAGATTGTTTTAACGGCTAGAATATCGCCCTGTCTATTGTTCTTGCCGTTCTTCTTAGGGTATAAAAAGGGGCTGCAGGCCGGACCAGGCCCTTTGCCGGACTGAAGAGGGCCGCTGGAACGGGCGGGTTTGACTTTTCAGGCAGGATCAGTTATAAATTAAGGCTTTTATGATCGGGTAAGGAACCATCTATGATAAAAATTAATTTTGAGAAAACAGGCGGCCTGGTGCCGGCCATTGCACAGGATTATCAGACCGGAGAGGTCCTGATGCTGGCATATATGAATGAAGCATCGTTTCAGGAAACGTTGAAAAGCGGAAAAGCCACTTACTACAGCCGGTCCCGGCAGTCACTCTGGAAAAAAGGTGAAACCAGCGGCCATACCCAGGATGTGAAGGAAATCCGGGTGGACTGTGACCATGATACCATACTGCTCAAGGTGGATCAGCAAGGCGGCGCGGCATGTCATAAAGGATATAAATCCTGCTTCTTTTCAAAGGTGCAGGACAATGAACTCAAAATTGTAGAGTCGATTATATTTGACCCAAAAGAGGTATACAAATAATGGATAAAATACTAAAACTCGGCATCCCCAAAGGGAGCCTTCAGAATGCAACCATCAACCTGTTTCAGCGGTCGGGCTGGAAAATCAACATAAACGGCAGAAGCTACTTTCCCGACATCAATGATGATACCATTGAATGTGCGCTGTGCCGGGCCCAGGAAATGTCCATCAATGTTCAAAGCGGGATTATTGATGCAGGACTGACCGGCCTTGACTGGATTGCAGAGCATGAATCCGATGTCCATGTGGTGACTGACCTGGTTTACTCCAAGGTCAGCGCGCGTCCGGCCCGCTGGGTAGTGGCCGTGGCCAGCGATTCGCCCATGAAGACCCTTGAAGATCTCGAAGGAAAAACCATCTCCACTGAACTGGTTAAATTTACCCAACGGTTTTTCAAAGAACGCAACATCAATGTCAATGTCAAATTTTCCTGGGGTGCGACAGAGGCCAAGATTGTTTCCGGTCTCGCTGACGCCATTGTGGAAATCACTGAGACTGAAAGCACGATCCGGGCTCACAACCTCAAGGTGATTCACGAAGTCATGGAAACCAATACCCAGCTGATCGCCAACAAGGACGCCTGGCAGAACCCGGCCAAACGCGAAAAGATCGAACAGATCTCAATGCTGCTTCAGGCGGCGCTGGTGGCAGACAAACTGGTGGGAATCAAGATGAACGTACCCAAGGAAAAAGCCGATACTGTCGTATCCATGCTGCCCAGCCTGAACGCCCCTACTGTGGCACATCTGTATGAGTCTGACT
>CAZLNA010000131.1:0-6263 GCA_964560485.1 uncultured Desulfobacula sp.
GAATCCAGAATCTCGAACGGTGCAACCAGTTTGCCAGGCTCATACACTTTCATTCTGATAGTGCCGCCGGAAGCAACTTCAATTCTTTCAGCAACCCAGGGGATGGTGGTTCCCAGGCCGGGAAGCACTGTCGGGAAACAAACAGGAACTTTGAGCATTACTTTTTTGGACGCAGCCTGAGCCGGGCTCAAAGACACAACAAAGAGCAGCGCCGTCATGATAATCATAATTTTTGCCAAGGTTTTTCTGAACATTTGATTCTCCCTCCTAAAAAGTTAATTATAATATTTAACATATTGTACCTGATGTGGGGGGGGGTATTGGGTTTTCCCGAACCACGCACAAACATGTTAAGGTCATACCATATAACGGCAGACGGCCTATCTGCCGACCAATTTCAGGGAATTTTTCTCGAAATTCCATATTGGCTTGTTCTAAAATTGGTACGATCAACATAAAAAAAAAGGTTTCAATCTGTCAAGAAAAAAAATTTTTTTTATGTTGCAATTTCACAATTCTTTTGCTAATCCCTATAATTATCATGGGTTACAAAAAATGATGACAATGAAGAAAGGCGCGAGACCACAATTGGAAAGAGCATTCCCATTTTTGAAAATGAAATCTTGTGTTTTTTGGTATGACCTTTTACACTACAGGCGGCACACCTGCCTGAATACAGTTGAAGCCGGCAGCGGTTTTGATGGGTATTTATCTTTTTGATATTACTATTTATTTATCGTTTCAAAACGATTTGGCGCATACAGATTTCTTAAGGACAGATTGTTATGGCCCTTTTAAAACCTGTTCGACAGCAAAAAATATCTGACCAGGTATTTGAACAGCTCAAGGAACTCATCTTCAGGGGAAAACTCAAACCCGGCGAACAATTAATGCCGGAAAGAGAGATGGCGGCTCACATGAATGTCAGCCGGACCACCATTCGAAATGCCATTAACCGGCTGGTGGCCATGCGACTGATTTATCACAAACAGGGGAAAGGCACTTTTGTGGCAGTCCCTGATCCCAAAAAAGGCAATCCGTTCGCCCTGGCCATGACCACCCAGGGGGCGAGCATCAACGACCTGCTTGAAGTCAGAATGGGGCTGGAATGCATTGCAGCCACCCTGGCGGCCAGACGTGCGGATGAAAACGATATACATGCCATGGAACAAAGCATCTATGACATGGAACGCGAAGTGGGGGCCGGGCGCCTCGGCACTGAAGCTGACACCTCTTTTCATATGGCCATTGCCTATGCAACCAAGAACAAGCTCCATATCCAGGTGATGAAAACCTTTCATGATTATCTGACACACGGCATCAAGGAAAGTCTGCTGTTCCTCTATGAAGACCCAAACAACATGACCAAGATTATCAATCAGCACAGGGCGATCATTAAAACCATCATCGACAAGGACCCGGACCTTGCCTACCATTCCATGAAAAATCATATTGAGTACGTTAAATCATTTTTAAAAACCATTAAAAAATGATATTTTTATAAAAATTTATCATACCAATTTCAGGTCATAGAAAAAGGAGAAAGGTTGATGTTTAAAAATGTAAAACTTGGCACCCGTCTGGTGGTTGCTTTTCTGCTCGTCGGTATTGTTCCGTTTGCCATCATCGGTACAATCTCCCTGATAAAGGCATCAAAGGCGCTTGAAACACAGGCATTCAACCAGCTCGAAGCTGTCCGGGAAATCAAGAAGGAGCAGATTCTGACCTTTTTTAGAACCGTTGAAAACCAGATGGCCTCTTTTGCTGAAAACAAAGGCACAGTGGATGCCATTTTCAAATTCACGGACAACCTGTCCGAATACGCATTTGAAAATAATATTGACGATTCCAATATGGATGATCTCAAAGAAAAACTGCGCCAGTACTATATCAAACAGTTCAAGGCCGAATATACCAAACGGACCGATCAGAAAATGTTTGATGTGGACGGCCTACTCAACAGCCTGACTGAAGAGACTCTGGGAATTCAGTACTACTATATCGCCTTTAACGAGCATCCGGTGCTGAAAAAATTCATGATGGATGAAGCCAAAGACCTTGCCCAGTACTCCAGATCTGCCCACCGGCTCTATCACCCCTCCTACAGAAACTATATGCTGAAATTCGGGTTCCAGGACATCCTTTTCATTGAAAAGGAGAACGGCACCATTGTCTACAGCGTGGCCAAACGGCCGGATTACGGAACCAGCCTGAAAACAGGCCCGTTCAGCAAGACATCGCTGGCCCGGATGTATGAAAAAGTAGTCAAAGCGCCCAAGCGCGGCATGGTGGTCATGGAAGATTATGCGCTCTATCCGCCGGCATTCAATGAACCGGTCTGCTTTATCGGCGCGCCGGTCTTTGACGGAGATGAATTCCTCGGTATCGCCGCATTCGAACTTTCCCTGGCTTCCATGAACCAGATCATGAGCAAGCGGGACGGTATGGGCGAAACAGGGGAGACCTACCTGGTGGGCGAAGACATGCTCATGCGCTCTGATTCGTTCATGGCCCCCAAGGCCTTTTCCGCCAAAGCCTCCTTGAGCGCGCCTGACAAAGGCAAAATCAATACCGAGGTGGTACCCAAGGCCCTTGCCGGAGAGTCCGGCAAGCAGATCACGCGAAACTATCTGGACAGCAAAGTGCTTTCTGCCTACGCCCCACTCAATGTCATGGGCCAGAAATGGTCACTCATGGCTGAAATTTCAGAACAGGAAGCGTTCAGCGCAATAAAGGCGCTTAAACTCGCCAACACCATTATTGCAATATTAGGTATTGCCGTAATCGCCTTTATCGCCATTTTGATTGCAAAATCCATTACACGCCCCATTATCAAAGTCGTCAACGGGCTTGATGAACTCGCCCAGGGCGAAGGAGACCTGACCATGCGCCTGGCCGCAGCCGGAAAGGACGAAATTGCCGATCTGGCCCATAAGTTCAATGCGTTTATGGAAAAACTGCAGTCCATGATCAGGGAAGTCACCACAGGTGTGGAAACCCTGTCATCGTCCTCCAGCTCATTGAAAGACATTTCCGTTGAAATGACCAAGGGTTCGGAACACACCTCTGCCAAATCCAATACTGTGGCATCGGCCACAGAAGAGATGAGTGTCAACATGAATTCAGTGGCAGCCGCCATGGAACAGTCTTCCACCAACACAGACACTGTGGCCAAGGCAGCCAATGAAATGACCACCACCATTCAGGAGATTGCCCAGAATACGGCCAGCGCCCATGAAGTTACAGAGGATGCAGTTCAACAGATCCATTCAGCCAGTGAAAAAGTCCTCGCCCTGGGTCAGGCTGCACAGAAAATTGACAAGATTACAGAAACCATCACCGATATTTCTGAACAGACCAATCTGCTGGCCCTGAACGCCACCATTGAGGCGGCACGGGCCGGTGAAGCCGGCCGCGGCTTTGCTGTTGTGGCAAATGAAATCAAGGCCCTGGCCCGCCAGACCGCCCAGGCCACCCTCGATATCCAGCAGCAGATCAATGATGTCCAGAACTCCACCTCTTCAACAGCCTCGAGTATTGATGAAATTTCCAAGGTCATTGTGGGGATCAACGATATTGTCACTGTTATTTCTGCTGCTGTTGAAGAACAGTCCGCTTCCACAGGTGAAATTGTGAACAATATCAACCAGACCGCGCAGGGCATTACCGAAGTGACCGAACATGTCAACCAGAGTTCAATCGCTGCTGCCAGCATTTCAGAGGAGATTGCCGACGTCAACCAGTCCTCTACTGAAATCAGCGAAAACAGCACCCATGTCAAAACAAAGGCTGAAGAACTCTCCGAGCTTGCCCAGACATTGAACACCCTGGTGGGCAAATTTAAAGTGTGATCCAGATAGCGTGACAACACAAAGGCCTGTTCAATCTTTGAAAAATTGAACAGGCCTTTTTTTATTTTACCGGGTATGCCGTTGTTTCAAGGGATATCCGATCTCACAGTGCAGATCCTAAAAAAGCCGGCCTCCCTCCTGGGCCATGCCAGCCAGTTTTTTTATCACGCCCCACCAGATAAACGGGATGGATACAACCAGAATCAGACCGATCACCCCAAGGATAATGCGATATTGTTTTACAATCGTCTGATACCTGGTCCGGTCTGCTTCATTGGTGGCTTCAGCTTTTTTCTGAAAAAAAAGATAGGAGGCATCAAATCCCAGGTAGACCAGGGTCAGGAGTACGGCCGAACCCAATGCATTCAGTTGAAATGAAAATAGATTAAAATTGTTGATCATTTCAACAAGGATGATGCTGAAACCAAACCAGGCAGTTCCCCCTATGAGAAATCGAACCATTTCAGAGACCTTTTGGTATACCCCTCTTATCCGGCCTGGCGGTCTGCATCTGAAGAGACAGGTATCCCCATCTGTCTGCGGATGCGTTCGATATCTTCCTGCTCCGGCAGAAATGGAAAATTGCGGATGTCCGGGCCGGGGCGTGAATTGGCATACGGCCGGTTGCAGGCCACCTCGCCGTCATATCCCTCACACCCGCTGGTTCGGAACGGTTCGCCGCTGTCAATCGCTTTATCAAGTCTCTGGGGACGGATACCAAAATCAATAACCCGGTCTGATTCATCATATTCAAACTGCCGTGCATGGGAGATATTTTCGTCAATCAGATAGCGGGCCAGCTGGATTCTTCGGTAATGATCCATATCCGGCATGGGGTGATCGCCCATCTGGGATTCTGCTTCAGGAAAATATGAAAAAAGATGGGTCCATCCGCCCATATCCTGAACTTTCTGGATAATCTGGACCATCTGCTTTTCCGTTTCTCCCATACCGGTCACCAGATGGGTGCCGGCATTGTGGTGTCCAAAAATCTCAATCGCATCAGCCAGGCATTCCATGTACCGCTCCCACTTGTGGGGACCGTTGACGCCTTTGCCCCTGAATTTTTCAAAGAGCTCCGGTGTCGCCAGATCAATGGCAACCCCTATCTTATCAGCTCCTGCAGCCTTGAACGCGATCAGATCCTCTCTGTTGATGATGGTCGGTGAGACCAGAAGGGATACCGGCACGTCAAAACTCGACCTTAGCCGGGAACAGATCTCTTTTGTATCTGAAATGGCACGCTTGTTTGTTATCATTGAGATACAGATCCGTTTGACCCGGTTCTGACGCTTGGATATTCTTTCAATGATCTCTTCCAGCGGATAATTGGGCCAGGTGACCCGGATAAAGCTTTTTTCAGTGTATTCTCCCTGCCTTTTGTGGGACAGGCCGCAATAGGCGCATCTGGCTGCACATCCATTATCATAGTTCAGCAGCAGATTGATGCAGTAAAGCTTTGCATTCCTGTAAAAAAGCCCCTTTTTAAATCCCAGCGTCAGTGCTGCTGCAAGGCTCATTCTCAAATATTCAGGACTTTCGTGTTTTTCCTGGACAATGGTTTCCATCCCCGTATCTCCTTTAGGGTTTATTCAGTCATCCGGCATGCCAGTTCTCTGTGGGGTAGACCTGTGTCACAGAGCAGCATGTGGGTTGATAATTAATATCCAGTTTATAATGGCCGGCCCTGTCAACCGCTTCTTCAGATGGCAGTGCCATCCGGTTGACACCCGCATCAATGGCCAGTTCTTCAAGGCGGCTGTTGCCTCTCTGGCGCGCGCATCCCAGACTGATAGGAGCGGATGGCATCCGGATGCGTGCAGAAGCGAGAATATCGGCCACCTGTTCTGCAGAAGGGCTTGTTGTCCCGGCCATGGGGGTTCCGGGAAGTCTCATCAGAGAAACAATCACCAGCTGGGCAATATCAAACTCAGACACCATCTCAATGGCATGGTATTCCCCGTTTATCCGGCCGTAATCAATGCCGCACACGATATGGGGCACCATGGGCAGGCCGGCCAGGGCCAGAGCGCTCATGGCGGACGTGATCCGCTCTACTCCGAAAGGGACATGATATACCCGTTTGAATGTGTCATCATCTCCGATCACATCAATCAGGGCCTGATCGACACCTGCAGACTTCAATGCCCGGGCGCAGGCCGTGTCCACCAGTCCGCAATGGACAGAAACAAAAAGATCTGTCTTTTGTTTAATGGCTTCAATGGCAGGCAGAAACGCCTGCCAGGGCATGGTGCCGTCATCGCGGCAACCGCCGGAGAGCAGCACACCCAAATGGCCTGAACGCTCAAGCTCCCTGCATTTTTGGACCAGCAGGTCTGAATCTGAGCCCGTGATCATGCTGGTGAGGATCCTGCCCTGGCAATGGTCACATTTTAATGCACACTCCTCACC
>CAZLNA010000132.1:0-6207 GCA_964560485.1 uncultured Desulfobacula sp.
GGCAAATATGGGAACCGCAACCCAGATTGCCCAGCAGATGATCGGTGAAAAACCAGACCTGTTCGTGGCCATTGCCACACCGTCAGCCCAGGCCTGTGCCCAGGCGTTGAAAAAGGCCCCGAAAGCCCTTAAACGGCCCTTCATCTTCACTGCTGTAACAGATCCTGTGGCTGCAGGCCTGGTCAAAAACCTTGAACGTCCAGGGGGCTATATAACAGGGGTATCCGACCTGCTGCCAGTAGAAAAACACCTGGAAATGGTCCTTGAATACCACCAGGGGATTAAAACGCTCGGCGTTCTGTATAACGCCGGAGAAACCAATTCAAGAGCCACCCTTGAAACGATTAAACACCTGAGCAGAAAAATGGGATTTAAAGTGGTTCAGGCCACAGCATCCAAAACAGCAGAGGTTTACCAGGCCGCCAAAAGCCTTGTTGGCAGGGCCGATGCCGTTTTTATCCCTACGGACAACACCATTATCTCTGCTCTGGAATCTGTACTGAAGGTCGGCATTCAGCATAAACTGCCTATATTTGCCGCAGACGTTGATTCGGTCAAAAGAGGGGCTGTGGCTGCCATGGGATTTGATTATTACAAGCATGGCCGGCAGACCGGCGAAATGATCATCAAGATTTTAAACGGCGATTTACCCGGGCAGACACCGGTTGAATTCCAGAAAACGCTTCAGCTTCAGATCAATGCCAGATATTCGAAAATGATGGGGGTAACGCCTCCTGCGGCACTGCTTGAAAAAGCGGATAAGGTTTACGAGTAAACGACCGGACCAGGACACGACAGAGAATATGACTTTTTACGCTGCATTAGGGGCGATTGAGCAGGGCCTGGTATACGGCATCATGGTGACCGGTGTCTATCTGACTTTCCGCATTCTTGATTTTCCCGATCTCACGGTTGACGGCAGTCTTCCCCTTGGGGCAGCCATTTCAGCCGTTGCGATCACCAGCGGGTTGAACCCTTACCTCTCCCTTGTCTTTGCGCTGCTTGCCGGCTGCTGTGCCGGGATGATTACCGCCATCTTGAACACCAAGTTTAAAATCCTTCACCTGCTGGCATCCATCCTTACCATGATTGCCCTGTATTCCATCAATATCCGCATCATGGGAGGCCCGAACACCGCACTTCTCGGGTCTGCCACGGTTTTTGACCCGATCATTGCAGCCGGGGTTCCGGCCCAGTACGCCAGCATCCTGGTCTTTGGCGGGTTCGGCCTGCTGGTGACCGCACTCATGGTGTGGTTTCTGAAAACAGAGCTGGGCATGGCTGTTCTTGCCACCGGAGATAATGCGCAGATGATTACCAGCAACGGGGTGAATACAGACAATATCATTATTCTCGGTGTGGGCCTGTCCAACGGCCTGGTTGCCCTGAGCGGCGCGCTCATTGCCCAGAATCAGGGGGCGGCGGATGTCGGCATGGGCATCGGGACCATTATTGCCGGTCTGGCATCTGTGATTATCGGAGAAACGCTTTTCGGCTGCCCCACCATTGCCCGGGCCTTTGTCGCTGCCCTGCTTGGATCTGTTGTCTACCGGCTGGCCATTGCCATGGCGCTTGGCCTTAAAATCGGCAGTTTCTCCTTCAACCCAAGCGATCTGAACTTGATTACAGCACTACTCGTGATCATTGCGCTGATATCACCTGGTATTAAAAAAAGGATAACCCGCCAATGATCGTTTTAAAAGAGTGCTGCAAGTATTTTCACAAAGGCAGTGTGAACGAGGTCTTTGCCCTGAACCGGATCAGCCTGGATATTCATACAGGCGATTTTATCACGGTCATCGGCTCCAATGGTGCGGGGAAATCAACATTGCTCAACGCCATTGCCGGTTCTTTCTTTCTTGATTCCGGTCAGATCTTCGTTGGTGATCAGGCGGTAACGGACTGGCCTGAGCACAAGCGGGCCAGTCTTATTTCAAGGGTGTTTCAGGATCCCCTGCTCGGAACCTGCCCGTCTGCCACCATTGAACAGAACATGGCACTGGCCCGAAAAAGAGGAGAACGCCGCGGCTTTTCCCGGGGCGTAAAGGTATCAGACCGCAAAGATTTCTGCGATCGGCTGAAAATGCTCGGCCTGGGCCTTGAAAACCGCCTTCAGGACCGTGTGGGGCTTTTGTCCGGCGGCCAGCGCCAGGCCCTGACCATGCTCATGGCCACCATGGTCCGGCCCAGGGTTCTGCTGCTGGACGAACATATTGCAGCGCTTGATCCCAAAACCGCAGGCCAGATACTGATGCTCACTCAGAAAATCGTGGCAGAACAGGAATTGACCACCCTGATGATCACCCATAATATGAATCATGCCATAGCATTCGGCAACCGCCTGATCATGCTCCACCAGGGACAGGTGATCTGCGATATTTCAGGTCAGGAAAAAAAGGATCTGAGTGTGCGCGACCTGGTGGACAAATTTTATGCGGCCGCTGATGAAGAACTGGTGACAGACAGCGTGCTTCTGGCCTAACCCTGATTCAGCGGCAGTTGAATCATGAATGTGGTTCCTTTTCCAGGCGCAGAATCCACCTCAAGTTTTCCCTGGTGATCATCCACCACAATAAAATAGGAGACAGAAAGGCCTAAGCCGGTCCCTTTGTCCACATCCCGGGTTGTAAAAAAGGGTTCAAATATTCTTTTTTGAACCTGTGCATCCATGCCCGGTCCATTATCCTCTATCTCGATCCTGGCCATTCCCTGATGCTGCATCAACCGGATAATCAGCCGGGATTCAATCGGCCCGGCGTTCATGCCCATGGCTTCTGACGCATTCTTGATGATATTAAACAGGACCTGCTGAATCTTGCTTTTTTCACACCAGACCGTGGGCAGTGAATCCTCATATTCCCGGATAATTTTTATCTTTTTCACATCATAGGTATGGTTCAGATCCCAGTCATTCCACGCCAGTTCAATCGCCTTGTCTACAATTTCAGGCAGGTCTTCATCTTTTTTTATCAGGCTGCTTTTCCGCGAAAAACTGAGCATGTTCTCAACAATGGCGGCTGCGGTGGCACCGGCGTCATGGATATATTCGAGCGCTTTGATAATTCCGCGTTTTTCAAGATATGCCCTCATATGGGTCAGTGAAATCCCTGTATCGTCGGCAGCTTTCCGGTTGGCAGGCAAATCCTCGACCACCCGCCTGAGTGCGACCTGGGCATTGAGCATCATGCCGGCCAGGGGGTTGTTGATTTCATGGGCCATGCCTGCTGCCAATCCGCCGACAGACATCATTTTCTCAGACTGGATCAGCAGGGCCTCCATCCGTTTCTGCTCTGTAATATCGTTCACCACAACCCTGGCACCGATTTTTTCCCCATCAAAAATTACAAAATCAATATTCATTGCAACCGGCAGATAGCCGCCGTCTTTCTTGATCACTTTGTATTCTGCATGAGCCGGCATCTGCTGGCAGTAAAAAAGGTCTGTGATATCCTCTCCCAGAAGCTTCTTGGTATCTAATTGCAAAAATTCTTCTTTTGAATAGCCTGAATATCTGCACATGACCTCATTCACATTGATAAACTGGTTGTTTTTCAGATCGATCTCATAAATACCGGCAGGTGCGTGATCAAACAACTGGCGGTACTGCTTCTCGCTTTCCCGCAGGGCAGATTCCACTTTTTTATTCAATGTGACATCAATGGCAGTGAAGGTAACCCCTTTGCTGAAATCGGTTGTATCGATCGGGGTTGAGCTCATCAGAATATTCAGGATCGACCCGTTTTTATGCCTGAAGCGCGTCTCAAGGGAGCAGGTTCCCTTCTCCCTGAGCTGCTGATATTTTTCAAAGCCGATATGCTCATAATCTTCATCAGACGGATAGAGGATTCTGGCATTTTTTCCCAGAAGCTCTTTTCGGGAATACCCCACCATTGAGCAGAGGAAATCGTTGACTTCCATGAGCTGGCGGTTCACCGAGAGCCCGATGCCAATCGGTGCGGCCCTGAAAATACTCGTCATTTTCGCCTCGCTTTCCCGCAATGCCGCTTCAGCCGCCTTCAGCTCTGAAATATCCCTTGTGATACCTTCCACCCCCAGGATATTTCCCTGACTGTCTTTGTAAAAATGTGCATTGGTTGAGGCCCACCAGGTCGATCCGTCTTTCCGCCTGAGGCGGGCTTCAAAATTCTGAACCCTGCCGTTTTTTTGAAGCAGGGATAAAAAAGTGTCCCGTTCTTCAGGATTAAGATAGACCTCCTTCGCCATATCCATGCCAATGGCTTCTTTATTGGTATATCCGGACAGCTCGAAGACAGACCGGGAGATATAAATAATTTTACCATTCAGGTCGGTCCGGTAGAGCAGGTCCGGGCTGTTTTCGGCAATCGCCCGGTAAGCTTTCTCGTTCGATTCAAGCTGTTTAAGGTGTTCTGTCAGATGATCGTTTTCTGGAGATTTCGGCATCTTTACTCCCGACTTATCATAACGGCTGTTCATCTTCGGCTGCAGTGACCGCTGGTTGTAACGGTAGATTGATCATCAGTATAGTTCAAAGACCTGCCAAAAACCAGTCTCAGACAATGATTTTCCAGCACTGGTGAATTTTCTTTCTTTTACTCTGATAATCCTCGGGAATGGTCTGCTTGGTGATATCCTTAATCCGGGTGACTGCCAGGCGGTCTGTCTGAAGCGTAAAATTCTGGTGATTGGTGGAGAAAAAAACAATCCCGCCGGAAACCATGCGTTCAAAAACCTTGTTGAGCATATCCGGATGATCTTTGGCCAGATCCTGGTGCCGGCCGGCCGACCGGGTTGTTGAATATGACGGCGGATCCACCACAGCCAGGTCGAACGGATCAAGCCCTGGCCCGTCTTTTTCCAGAAAATCAAGCACATCCTTCTGGACCAGGATATGTTCCGGCCCGGCCAGGCGGTTCAGTTCAAGGTTTTGTTTCAGCCAGTGAACCGCAGTTTCAGACCGGTCCACAGAAACGGTTTTAATCGCTCCGCCTCTGGCTGCATAACAGGTAAACGCGCCGGTGTAGCAATACAGATTCAACACCCGCCTGCCCTCAGAAAGATCCCGAACCATCATCCGGGTGTCCCGGTGATCTGAAAAAAGCCCTGTGTCCACGTAGTCTGTGAGGTTGATCCAGAACTTCAGATCTCGTTCTGCCAAGGTAATTTTACACTCTTTATGGGCAAGACGCCGGTACCTTGTGCCCTCTTTTATGCCTGCCCGCCGGATTTTTAAGTGGAGGCGGGAGTCAGGAACACCCATCTGCCTGGCCACAGCCTTCCCCATCATGGGCAGCCAGTCCGGGGTTGACTGCCTTCGGGAATATTCTCCCACCACCAGGTGCCCGCCATACCAGTCCACCACAGCGCGGATCTCCGGAATATCCCAGTCATAGAGCCTGAACACCTCAATATTCTGTCTGGCATACCGTTTGCGCAAGTGCCGGTACCGCTTATCTACCCGGTTGGCCAGCATGGCAGCCTGATTCTCATATTTTTCTTTTGTTTTCTGATTATCCATCCCCTATACCTACATCAGGCAAAAAGGGACTGCAAGTCTTCCGCAATACTGCTAAGATCAATGCCAGTGGTTGACTTTCCAGGATCAGCCCGGTAGAGAAGGAATCATGACGACGGATAACAGATACAACCAGGCTGCTGAAGCCATATCAACCCGCCTGTCCAGAGGGCTTGAAATCACGCCGGACACCCTCTTTTTCGCTGAATCCACCTATGCCATGACCCCGCTGGATGTAAAAACAGCCCTGCTCAACCACGATTTTGAAGACAGGGATATCCTTATGGAATTGATATTTCATCCGGACAGGGCGGCACGGACAGCGCTTGAGCCCTTTTTCTGGGAATGGATGCTCAAAAAGGAGGACACGCCTGTGATTGCTGAAAACATCATGATCCGGGTGAAAAACGTGACCTTATTCTTTGTTGAACCTCAGACCGACTTTTCAATAAAAGCTGAAGATAAGTGGGTGACCCATTATCTAAACCGGCTTTACATGGATCGCCACAACCCGGACATTACCAGGCTGCTGAAAAAACAGCTGCCTTCAAAAACAGCGGCAGCTGCAGGGGTACAGTTAAGATGCGCCAGAGGCCGGCTGACTGGCAAAAGCCGGCAGTGCCTGGCTGATTTCATAACCGCTGCCAAAGACCGGCCGGAAACATTTGAAACCCTGTTTGCATTCCTGCTTGACCTGTTGCGCAGACACCCCC
>CAZLNA010000133.1:0-6204 GCA_964560485.1 uncultured Desulfobacula sp.
CATTTATTTCAAAAATATCTTTGATATTGGCCGGCTCGCCAGCGAGCAGAACAATCTTATTTCCCAGGAAGATGGCCTCGTCAATATCGTGGGTGACAAAAACAGCTGTGAATTGCTCTGACAGCCAGAGGTTGACCAGCTCCTCCTGAATATGAGCCTGGGTAAAGGTGTCCAGGGAGGCAAAGGGCTCGTCAAGAAGCAGTACTTCCGGGTGCCCCACCAGGGCCCGGGCCAGGCATGCTCTCTGGGCCATTCCCAGGGAGAGCTGGCTCGGTTTTGCATCTTCAAAACCCATGATACCCATAATTTCAAGGAACTGGCTGACCCGGTAGTCCAGTTTTTCTGTATCCCCTCTTAGTTTGCATCCGTAAGCCACATTTTCCCTGACGGTCAGCCACGGGATCAGGGTGGGTTGTTGAAAGAGCATCGATCGTGAGGGATGAATGCCGCTGATCTGTTCATCATTGACAAAAATTTTTCCGGAGGTGGGGCCGTCGAGGCCGGCCAGCATATTCAGCAGCGTGCTTTTCCCGCAACCGGATTCCCCCAGAATGATGACAAAATCGCCCGGTGAAATAGAAAAAGAGATATCCTTTAGAACCGTGTAATCCGAGGTCTCCGACTGGGGGTAGGTTTTTGTGACGCGTTCGATCTCTATTTTCACAAGTCATTTCCTGATAAAGCGGTTGAAATAATAGAAGGGTCTATAAGGGCTGACAGATCTGCTTTTTCGTTAAGAACACCCATGGTGTCCGCCATATAAGACTGGATGGTTTCCAGTGCTTCCCTGTCCGGCATCAGCAGCTGCGGATCAAAGCAGATGCCGCTGTGAGCCAGGCATTCACGGATCATATCCGGGGGCTGGCCCAGAAATGCCTGGGCAGATGCCATGAGCGTGCCGTTCAGGTCCGGGGTGATTTTTTCGGCGGTGTCAATAAACAGGGATATTAATTTAGCGGCCGCATCCATATCCGCATTGAGAACAGACTGTTTTAACACAAAGACGCAGCAGGGGTGATTTTTCCACAGGCTTGCCGTGGTGCACAAAAGCTGTGCGGATCCGGTAATGAGACTGAGCCTGGCAAACGGTTCTGCCACTGCATACCCGGCAATGTCTCCGTCTGAATCCTGTTCGAGCATGTCGCTCATGATGGCAGGCGGGACCGCTTCAAAGCCGACATCTCCCTGACGCAACTTTTGATTTGTTTTTTTCATGGGGCCCAAAGAGAGGCCGGCAGCAGAGAGCATGCGGTCGAGCAGCATTGTCTGGATGGAAAGCCGGGATGGAACAAGAAGGGTTCTGCCTTTAAAATCGCTGATCGTTTTAATGTCCTGGTGGGTATGCTTGACAATCAGAGAGCCTGCTCTGTGAACAAACATGAGCAGCCGGATGTCAAGGCCTTTGTTAAACAGATCCATGGCCATGGGGGCCGGAAGGAACGCACCGTTTGTCCGGCCTTCTGTCAGTTCTTCCTTAAGGTGGGTCCACGAGGATGCCGGGGATATCTCAACACGACCAGATACGTGGTGAGGGTCCTCTTTTTCAAGGCCAAGGGCAGCAAGGCCCAGAATGAGATGGTCAAGAATTTTTAAATGCCCGATACGAAACCAGGGGTTGCCTTTCATTAATACCTCATGGGTTGGTGGTGTCTGGTATTAATATGCCGCATTTATCGTGCCATTGCATTAAGTTTTTACTATTAACACAGGCGGTTTGATTACGCAAGGTGAATGGCAGCGTTATTAATGGTTTCTGGCCGCTTCCTTGTTAAGATCAAAGCCGCCCTTTCCGGATGATGGCCACGATGAGCCAGATGCCCATGAAGGCAGCGGCTGTAAATCCGGCAATCCCGATGACAGACACCCCGAAAAGCATGGGCGGCACCTTTGAGTTGATCACAATGGCTGACCCGAGGATTAATGCAGCGATGATAATGGCAAATGAGATCCGGTTGCTGGTCTGGTCCTGGGTGTGGAGCATTTTTTCGAGCCCCTGGATGTTGATATTGAATGAGAGTTTTCCGGTTTTGGTCAGCCGGATCATCTCAGCCACATCCATGGGGAGATTCTGGGCCAGTTTGTAGGATTCCCGGGCAAGGCCCATGACATCCCTTGCAATGCGTGATGGATCAAGTCTTTTAAATTTTGCCGCAGCAACATAGGGGGTGGCATGGGCGATCATGTCAAATTCAGGATCGAGCTGTTTGGCCAGCCCTTCAATGGTGATGAATGCCTTGAGCATCAAAAAGAGGTCCGGCGGAATCCTCAGCCCGTGCCGGGTGCACAGCTCTATAAGCTGATTGATCATTTCAGCGGTATTGATATCCCTCAGTGCTTTGGTCAGGTGCATGGCAGAAAACAGGGAGAGCGCTTTTTCCAGCTCTGACAGGCCTGGCTGTATTTCGTATTCAGTGATCTCGCATAGAAGGCGGGCGGCCTGCCGGTAATCGTCCGTGGCAACGGCATGGATGAGATCAACAAATGCCTCGCGTGTTGACCGGTCCACAAAGCCGGTCATGCCGAAATCAACCAGGCATATCCGGTTGCCAGGAAGCACAAAGATATTTCCCGGGTGGGGATCCGCGTGAAAAAAACCATATTCGAAAACCTGTTTCATGATGAAATCTGCGCCCTGCCGCGTAATTATTTTCCGGTCAAGGCCGGATTCAGACAATTTCTTGATGTCATCGGCTTTGATGCCCTGAATAAATTCCATCGTCAGAACACGGGGGCTGGACTCCTCCTTGAACACAGCAGGGATATGAATGGAAGGGTCTGATGCGAACTGGTCTGCCATCTGTTCCATATTGGCGGCTTCAATGGAATAATCGAGCTCTTTTTCAAGGGTCTTGGCAAATTCTTCAACAATCCGGACCGGTTTGAAAAAAGCAGCTTCTTCAATGTTGTTTTCCATGATGGAAGCCAGATGCAGTATGATTTCCAGGTCGGTTTCAACTGTTTTTCGTATTCCCGGCCGCTGGATTTTTACTGCCACCGGGTCGCCGTTATGCAGTTGTGCCTGGTGCACCTGGCCGATGGATGCACTGGCAAAGGGCTTTTTTTCAATGGCGGCAAACAACTGGGGCCATGCCTGGCCGAATTCTGCGTTGATAATGGCTTCGACTTTTTCAAATTCAAACGATGGTACATGATTTTGCAGCAGGGCAAGTTCATTTAACAGGTCGACCGGCACCAGATCCGGCCGGGAGGAAAGGACCTGACCCATTTTTATAAAGGTTGGGCCGAGCTCTTCAAGGGCCATGCGGATACGCTGGTTGCGTGAGTATCGTTCGACTTTATCATGGACGTTGACAAAGGGGATCAGTTGAAGCCCGGATTCGATGTAGCGGTCGATCTGCATGGCATCGATGATATTACCAAAACCGTACTTTAATATGATACCGATGATCTGCTGGTATCGCATCAGGTGCCGGTACCGTTTTCCAACCCTGTTGATGGTTTTGATGCTCAACATAAAATTCACAAAAGCGTTTTAATTGAAAGTCTTTTCAAACGATATGCCAACTTTCAGGTTGCGCTGTGTGGCAAACCGCAGATGAAGCCCTGATCTGTCACATGGCAGTTATATGACGGTTTTTGTAAACCAGAAACCGGTGCTCATGCCTGGATGAGCGGCAGGTCAGGTGCAGCGCCTGAACCTGCCGCAGAACGATTATTCTTTTTCAGACAGCTTTTCTGAAATGCGGTCAATCCTTTCATTCAGCTGCCGGATATCAGAGCGGGTGGGCAGGTCAAGTTTTTCAAGTACTTTTTCAACAGCAGCTTCCATTTTCTGATCAAAATTGAGCCTGGCCTCCTCATATTTTTCCTGGCATTCAGTGAGAAAGGCTTTGGCTTCATCCTGGCTCATCTGGGAGCTTTTTGCAAAATCTCGGGCCAGCTCCTCGATTTCCTTTTTGGATCGCAGCGCGAGCCCAACGCCGGTGAGCAGGCTTTTTTTAAGGGTTTCAAACATTTTTTTGCTCCAGTTTATTATTGGGTCACCATTAATTTATTTCGATCCGAATGATGCGTCTGCCATCTCTTCCACACAAGTGGATCCATCCATGATGGCCTGCATTTTGCCCAGGGTGGACGGCAGCAGGGTCTGGATAAAGAAACGGGCAGAGGCCATCTGGCCGGCATAAAAGGCAGCATCCTTGTTTTTGGCGGCTGCCTGTTGAACAGCCTGCGCATCAAGTGTTCCTGCTTTTTTCATCAGTTTCGGGGCTGCAATGCTTGCCCGCCACAAATGCATCCAGGCAAAAGTGATATCCCCGGTCACCTCCAGGAAAGGATGGGCAAAGGACAAGGCATTCAGCCTTTTTTCCGAGGTCATCCGCGCTGCCATCTCAGTGCTCAGGGATTCAAACCGGGCCAGTGCCTGTGAAACAGATTCAACAAGCGCTTCAATTCCTTCAACGCTGCTGGCCTCACTGATGGTGGTCTTGATCTGGTCGATAAAGTATTGCATGCTTTGACCACTGTTCATCAGCTGTTTCCGGCCGATGAGATCAATGGCCTGGATGCCGTTGGTCCCTTCATAGATCATAAAGATCCGTGAATCTCTCATGAGCTGTTCTGCCGGGTATTCAGACACATACCCGTAACCACCGTAAACCTGAACCCCATGGGAGCAGACCTCAAGCGCCCGGTCCGTGACATAACCCTTGACAATGGGGGTCAGCACTTCAATTAAAGCAGCCGTATCTGATTTGAGGGTCTCATCCTCTGTTGAGTGGACAATATCCTGGCATTTCCCATAATAATAAATCAAAGAGCGCATGCCTTCAGTGTAGACTTTCATGTTGAGCAGCTGGCGCTTAACATCCGGGTGCTGGATAATGGGAACACTCTGGGCGCTGGCATCTTTTCCTGCAGCCACAGATCGGCCCTGGATCCGGTTTCGGGCATAATCAAGGGCATACATATATGCGGCAGATGCAACGGAAAATCCCTGCATGCCCACAAAGGCCCTGGCTTCATTCATCATCTGGAACATTTCAGGCATCCCCTTGTTTTCTTCTCCCAGGAGCGTGCCGATGCTTTCGCCTTTTTCGCCCAGAGACAGAGACGCTGTCGCATTGCCATGGATTCCCATTTTATGTTCAATCCCGGTGCAGACCACATTGTTGAATTCACCGAGGGTGCCGTCATCGTTCACATGATATTTGGGAACCAGAAACAATGATATCCCTCTTGTACCGGCAGGTGCGCCTTCGATCCGGGCCAGAACAGGATGGATGATATTGTCACATAAATCGTGTTCGCCCGCAGAAATGAAGATTTTGCTGCCTTTGATGGAATAGGTGCCGTCATCCTTTTTAACGGCAGTGGTGGTGAGTGCACCAACGTCAGACCCGGCCTCAGACTCGGTTAAAAGCATGGTGCCGCCCCATTCACCACTGAACATTTTTTTCATGTACAGTTTTTTCTGGGTCTCATCGCCAAACGCTTCCACGAGTTTGGCCGCCCCATGGGTCATGCCGTAATAGAGCATAAAGGCTGAGTTGGCACCGGTCATATATTCCAGTGCAGCACATCCTACCAGCTTGGGCATGCCCTGTCCGCCGACATCAGGGTCATCGCACATTGCCAGCCATTCACCGTCGCAGTAATGCTGCCAGGCTTTTTTAAAGGATGGCGGGACAGATACGCTGCCGTTTTCAAAGGTGCAGCCCACCTCATCCCCTTCCTTGAACGTCGGCAGAATCTCCTTGATGGCCAGAGTCCTGGCTTCGGAAACGATCATGTCGATCATTTTTTTATTAAATTCTTTAAATTTTCTGTGATCTGTCATTTTGATCTGTTCATGCAGAACAAAATCCACATCCCGTCGGTCTGCAATAAGTTGTGCCATGTTGATTCTTTCCCTGTGCGTTAATCAATTTTTCACGATAGATTCTGTCAATGCTTTCTCTGTTAAGCAAAAACAGCGTTATTGTCAACCATTGTGCATTAAAAATCCATTCAACACAAACCGGGGCAGCGATACGATGGCATTACAGCGACCGGTAAATATAGGTTTACGAAGAAACCGTGTTGTGATACAGGAGAACAATGGAAATTAAATGCTGGGGCTCGCGCGGCTCGATACCTGTGTCAGGCAAGCAATACATCAGATATGGCGGAGACACGACCTGTATTGAAGTGACTGCAGAAAGCGGAGAAACCATTATCATTGATGGCGGTACCGGTATACGA
>CAZLNA010000134.1:0-6173 GCA_964560485.1 uncultured Desulfobacula sp.
GAACGCCAGTGCGATCCGGAATATGTTGAGGAACTCGCCCCAATCATTGACAAAGCAGATGCAGTCCTTTCCATGGCCTGCGGATGCGGTGTCCAGACCATTGCCGGCCGGTACAAGGAAAAAGTGGTTTTCCCGGCTGTGAACACCAAATTCATGGGCGCCTCTGAAAGCCAGGGCGTCTGGGTGGAACGCTGCCAGGGCTGCGGCGACTGCCTGCTGGGCATTACCGGCGGCATCTGTCCGGTGGCACGCTGCTCCAAGCACCTGATGAACGGCCCCTGCGGCGGCACCTCCTTCGGACAGTGTGAAATCAGTCCGGATGTGGACTGTGCCTGGCGCCTCATCTGGGAACGCCTCAAAGCACTCGGCATGACTGAACGATATGAAGAAATCATTACTGCAAAAGACTGGCGCCCTGCAGGCGGCGGCGGACCAAGAAAGATCATCAGGGAGGACTTGTCATTATGAAAACGCAGAGCAGACTAGAAAAAGTATTCGCAGCCGGCCATATCGCCGTGACCTCGGAATGCGGTCCGCCCCGGGGTGCCAACGCTGATACGGTTCGTGAAAAAGCAGCCTTTCTCAAAGAACATGTGGATGCATGCAATGTGACCGATAACCAGACCGCCATGGTCCGGATGTCATCCTTTGCAGCAGCCGCCATTATCAAACAGATGGGCATTGAACCGGTTCTCCAGATGGTCACCCGTGACCGGAACCGGATTGCCATGCAGAGTGATGTGCTCGGCGCCTATGCACACGGTATCGACACCATGCTCTGCCTCTCAGGCGACCATCCCAAATTCGGCGACCACCCCATGGCCAACTCTGTCTATGATCTGGATTCTGTGCAGCTCATTCAGACCGTCAAACAGATGCGGGATGAGGAAAAATTCCAGGGCGGCGCAGAGATCAAGGGCGGTGCCCCGAAAATGTTTATCGGTGCAGCAGCCAACCCGTTTGCCGACCCGTTTGAACTCAGGGTCATGCGCCTGGCCAAGAAAGTGGCTGCAGGTGTGGATTTTATCCAGACCCAGTGTATTTTCAACCTCGATAAATTCGAAACCTGGATGGAAGGCGTCTGTGCCCGCGGCCTGGACGAACATGTCCACATCATGGCCGGTATCACGCCGATGAAATCTGCGGGCATGGCGCGGTACATGAAAAACAAGGTCCCTGGAATGGATGTACCTGATGAGGTCATCAAACGCCTTGACGGTGTAAAGAAAGAAGACCAGGCCCAGGAAGGCATTAATATGGCGATTGAAGCCATCCAGCGCCTCAAGGAAGTCAAGGGTGTTCACGGTTTTCACATCATGGCGATTGAATGGGAGGAAAAAGTTCCAGAAATTGTTGAAAAAGCTGGATTGTTTCCTCGCCCTGAAGTATAACGCTAATAAAATGATAGGCAACGGCATAGTGATTCTTTACTCTGCCGTTGCCTGAAACATATTAACAAGGAGCAATAGATATGAACGAACAGAAACTGGTACTGGTTGTCGACGATGATCCGGATCTGGTGGAAGCCGTTTCAATGAAGCTGGAAGCTAAAGGTTTTCGCGTTAATAAAGCCTATGACGGCGAAGAAGGTATGGAAAAGATCAAAGAGGAAAAACCCGATCTCGTCATCCTTGACGTGATGATGCCTAGAAAAAACGGCTGGGTGCTCTGTGAAGAAATCAAAACCGATAACGATCTTAAATCGATTATTGTTGTTATGCTGACAGCAGTCGGTGATGCCGTTAAAACAACGAATTACACCCATCACGACGGCAAAACCACTCTGGCAGACGATTACCTGCCAAAACCGATTGATCTAGATAAACTGATGGAGATTGTAGCCGACTACTGCTAGCCGGACGCTCCCTTTTATAGTAATCTCATTCTGGCACACTCTGGCCTTCCCCGGCCACAGGTGCCAGATTTGTTGATGGCGAAACCAACAGGCCTTCAAAGTTGGCATCAAGCATCATAAAGGCCGAGTGCGTGTATGAAAATGAACGGTATCAAATTGGGTCAGGGCTATCTCCGGTCTGCCCGGGAATTTTCCGCAAGCCAGCCGGAAACCCCAATTTATACCCTGCTGGCAGACCACGGTATTAATACCGAGTTCCTGCAGATGGTCACTGCAGCTGAAAGCTGCTACCTGTCCTGCTGCCTGGCACCGGATGTACAGGAAACAGCCCAGGGGCTCGCCATGCCGCAGCCGGATCGGGTCAGCCTGATGTCGGTCTATCCTCACCGGTCAAGCCTCAAGATTCTGGCATCATTTATATCCCTTCTCACCAGGGAAGGCATCCGGTTTTCAGATATCCTGACATCGGGTTCAATGCTGACCGCTGTGGTTGACAGCAATGACCAGGCGCGTATTGAGACCGGTTTCATCCCCCATGTTGACCTGCCGGACTCCCACACACCGTTCAGCCAGCAGCTCAGCTCAGACGACAAAGACCTGATCCGGAAAAACTGGCCTGAGACATCAGCCGCCTATGAGGAAGCTAAGATTAAAACCTATGGGATCATGGTCCGTGACCGGCTGACCCTTTTCAGCCTTCACATTGGCCCTTCCATGGTTGAAAAGATAGCTTCAGAACTGGCCCAGGCAGTGTCATCGAGCGATACATTCAGTTTTTCCGCAGCCCACACCACATTGCAGGGGCATCTTGACTGGTCCTTTCTCTGTGCAGACCCTGACGGGAAAATTAGAACCTTCCTTTCAGACGGACTGCCTGCGCGCGCTTCGGGTTCAACTGACATCAGAACCGAAATGGCGCTGGTTTCCATCCAGGGGCCCCATTACGGAGACCGTTACGGCATTGCCAACCGGACGCTCTGTGCGCTTGCGAACGCAGACATTCCGGTCCGCATTGCCGGATTCACCGGTGCCTGTATCTTCCTGGTCATGGATCAGGACCAGACCGGACCGGCTGAAAAAAGCCTGGCCGAGGTTTTTGAAAAGCCATGACAGACCGGACAGATACCCCACCCGGAAAGGACCTGGGCTGGCAGACCCGGGTGTTTGATTCCCTTTCCTATCCTGCCATCATTTTAAAGCCTGACAAAACCCTGGTCTGTGCCAATAAAAAATTTTATGACTTTTATGACCTGACACCGGAAGATATTGAAGGCAAAGAGTGTTACAGCCGCTTTTTGTACCGGGGTACACCGTGCACCTCCAAAGAGTGTTCCATCAACCGGGTGCTGGAGAGCAAGGAAAAATATGTCTTTACCATCCGCCATCAGAACCTGTGGCAAGAACGCATTTTTTCCCCCATCTTTGATGACAGCGGCAATGTTGAGTATATCCTTGCCACGATCCGGGATATTTCCAGGGTCAAGGCGCTTGAAAAAAAACTCACCGGCTTCCGGGATTACATCTCCCAGGTGATTCACAGCTCAGCCAGTGCCATTGTGGCTGCAGACTGGCAGGGCAATATCGAGCTGATGAACGATGTGGCCAAGGACCTGTTCAAGATTAACGGCCATGAAAAGACCATATCCCACACCAAGGAACTCTACCCCCCGGGCAAGGCCAAGGAAATCATGAAGATGCTCAGGGATGAAAGCATCGGCGGCAAAGGCAAGCTGATCATCCCGCGGCTCGATATTGTGGATTCTTATAACCAGCTCATCCCGGTTGAAATGTCTGCTGCCATTATTTACGACGAGGACGGAAATGAGGCAGCCACCATGGCCATTTACAACAGCCTGGAAGAAAAAATAGAGGTTGAAGAGAAACTCAAGGAAGCCCAGAAAAAACTGGCCCAGTCTGAAAAAATGGCATCTGTGGGAAAGCTCGCCGCTGGCGTGGCCCATGAAATCAACAACCCGCTCACCGGCATCCTCTTTTACGGCAGCCTTCTCAAGGACCGCCAGGACCTGCCTGATGATGTGAAAGAAGATCTCGATTACATCCTTGAAGATGCCAACCGGTGCAAGGATATTGTCAGAAGCCTGCTGGTTTACAGCCGCCACACAGATTCTGAAAAAAGCGTGGTCTTTTTAAATGAAGTGGTGGAAAAAAGCCTGAAACTGACCCGTGACCAGAAGATTTTTCGCAACATCACCCTGAACAAACAATTTTCAAAAGATCCCCTGCCTGTCAAGGCGGACAGCAACAAGCTCAGCCAGGTGATCATCAATCTGGTGATCAATGCCGTGGATGCCATGCAGGGAAGCGGTACCCTGACCCTGCGGACCTACCCGGATACGATAGAAAAAAAAGCCCTGCTCGAGGTCAAGGACACAGGCGAAGGCATTCCCCACGAAAACCTGTCAAAAATATTTGACCCGTTTTTCACCACAAAGGAAGTGGGTAAAAGTACCGGACTCGGTTTGAGTATTGTGTACGGTATTATTGAAGCGCACGGGGGTGATATCTTTGTCAAAAACACCGGTGCCAAAGGCACGACCTTCATTGTTGAGCTCCCCCTGTGCCAGTCTGATATCAGTGAAGGCTTTTTATGCAAACTGACCCAATAATTTAAACGGAAATACCCAATGAACGACCCTATAGATTCAACAGCTACCGATACAGAGGAAAACACCCCGCGCCCGTCCATCAAAGAACGGATCAAAGACAGTTTCTATTCACTTAAGGTCCTGGTGGTGGATGATGAAAAACGAATCCGGGACGCCTGCAAACGGTTTCTGGTTTCCGAGGGCTGCGAAGTGGACCAGGCGGAAAACGGCAGTATCTGTATGGAAATGATCTCTGCCGCCCACTATGATATCATTCTGCTCGACCTTATGATGCCCGGCATTGCCGGCATGGAAGTACTTAAAAAAGTCAAGGCCCTTCATCCGGACACGGTTGTTATTGTCATCACCGGTTATGCCACTCTGGAGCATTCCATTGAAGCCATGAAAAACGGGGCCTACGATTTTCTGTCCAAACCTTTTACCCCCCAGGAACTGAGCCTGGTCATCTCAAAGGCCATTGATTTTCTATGGACCCTGCAGGACATTGCCACGGAAAAATCGCGCATGCGGGTCATGGTCAACAGCCTGTGCAACGGTGTTCTGACCACTGACAACCAGAAACATGTGGTCCTGGCCAACCCTGCCTTTTTAAAACTCATGGGCTGCCGTAAAAACCGCATCATTGGACAGCCCGTCACCGACCTGATCCAGGATGACCGCCTGCTGGGCCTTATCGACCGGACCATGGACCAGCCTGAGACCGAATTTGCCGACCATACAGAAGAGCTCGTGATCCCGGATGCTACAGAAGACGGCGACCGGATCATCGGCGTGAGATGCATCCCGTTCAGGGACCGGCTCAACCGGAGCCTGGGCGCTATTACCCTGCTCCAGGACATCACTGCCCTGAAACGGATCGACCAGCTCAAGTCTGACTTTGTCTCCATGGTCGCCCATGAACTCAAAAGTCCGCTCAACTCCATCATGATGCAGCTCAATGTGGTCCTTGACGGACTGGCAGGAGACCTGACCGACAAACAGCGCGAAATCCTGACAAAAAATTACGACCGCATCCAGTCTTTGACCACTTTGACCTCTGAACTGCTCGACCTATCAAAAATGGAATCCGGACTCATCAACCAGGAACGCGAAAAAATTGATCTGGTACGGATCATGGCGGACCGGGCAGAACTTTACATGGAAAAGGCGAATGCCAAATCGATTTCCCTTGAGACCCGGGCACCGGAGCATGCCGTCCATGTCATGGGTAACCGGACCAATATTGAAGAAGTCTTTTCAAACCTGATCTCCAATGCCATCCGGTATACGCCGGAAAAAGGCAGGATCCGCGTGGCGGTCGCGGAAAAGGGTGAAACAGCCCGGATCGAAGTGGCAGATACCGGATACGGCATCAGTAAGGACGAAATCCCCAATATTTTCAACAAATTCTACCGGGTTAAGACGAGTCAGACCCGCCACATCAACGGCACCGGCCTGGGTCTCTCCATTGTCAAAAAAATTATTGAAGCCCACAACGGGGCCATAGACGTGACCAGCACACTTGAAAAGGGCACCACTTTTAAAGTCACCCTTCCAGGTGTGGTCTAAGACAGATTATCAACTTTTGTTTTGCCTTTTTCCGGTAAAAGCATTAGTATAGCACAGTCAGCAGGGCTTTCATGCCCTGATCATTCCAATGCGGAAGTGCGCGGCTCACTGGTGGGGCCCTCGGACTTCAAATCCGATGTGGG
>CAZLNA010000135.1:0-1328 GCA_964560485.1 uncultured Desulfobacula sp.
GTATAGCATAGTTACAGGTTTGCTGAACGAACCATTGCAAAAAATCGGTTCCCTGGCAGCGCAATATCGATGTTTACGTGGCACGGTTCTTGAAAATTATCCTGTTTAACTTAAGAATTTCATCATTGGTGATACATCTGGTACACAAATCAGGTCACCGTGATTAAAACGACATACCTAATTTTAACAAGGAGGTCCCCATGGTCAGTTGGTTGTGCAATAATTGCGGTTATACACTGGAAGCAGATGCGCCGCCGGAAAAATGCCCGTCCTGTAACACCGAATGTTCGTTTGTGGACAATTCATGCTATACCCCGGATTGTGATGGGAAACCCAATGATCCCCAGATCAAGGGTAAGTAAAATCCTTTAACAAACAAATGGTTTAACATAAGGAGAACGTGATGTCCAAGAATTACAGAATCAAAACATCCTGCCCCCAGTGCGGCTGCTCAGGGGTCTCCCACCTGACTGAAGAAGAGATCAAGGAGCGCTACGGCGATGTCCCCAATATCGAGCTTGAATGCCACGAATGCATGATGGTGATGGAGACTGAGGTGGACGAGTCAGACAGCAGCGGCGAATAAACCGTCCAGGCGTGAGACAGTTTTGACCGCTGAATCATGTGGTGACACAATGCGGTCTCTTCAAGGAAACTCAGCCGGGCGCCGCCCCAGGTGCCCGGCCAGACTGTTTTGTTTAAGACAAAGAGGTGTGAAAAATGGCAGAACCCAAGGAAATGTGCCAGTGCCAGACTGCGAACTGCGGTTATATCTATAACCCGGACAAGGGTGACCGGAAAAACAAGATCCCGAAAAATGTCCAGTTTGAAGAACTGCCGGAGAAGTGGAAATGTCCGGTCTGCGGCGCCGGTCCAAAAGCATTCAAACCGCTGGGATAACCCTGACATGACCCAGATCCCGGAAGGCAGCACCCCTGCCTTCCTTTAATAAACATCCCGACAATCCTTAAAAATAGTTGCAAGGAGCAGGCATGAAATGGTTGCAGTTTGTCAAGCCGGTCAGGTCCATGGATGCAAAAGCGGCCCGGGCCTATATTTCAGAACACCCGGCTGAAGCCGTCACCATCCTCGATGTCCGCCAGCCCGCCGAATATGAGAAAAGCCATATACCGGGTGCTGTCCTGATCCCGCTGCCTAAAATGACAGAAGAATGGAAAACCCTTGACCCTGAAAAGACCACCCTGGTCTACTGAGCCATTGGCGGACGCAGCCGGGTGGCTGCGCAGATGCTGGCCGGGAAAGGGGGTGGCGGTGGTTTTAATGTGGGCGGGGGGGGAAAAGGCGGGGAGGCGGAGAAAGGGGGTGGG
>CAZLNA010000135.1:1338-6155 GCA_964560485.1 uncultured Desulfobacula sp.
AAACGGGTTTGACGCTGTTTTCAATGTGGCCGGGGGCATAAAGGCCTGGCAGTCCCAGACAGCGGTTGGCCTGCCAGAGCTGGGCGTGGATTTTTTTTGGGGCAGTGAATCGCCTGAAGAGGTCCTGAAAGTCGCTTACTCCATGGAGCAGGGGCTGGGTGAATTTTATCTTTTCATGGAACGGCAGGTGCAGAACCGTTCGGCCAAAGCCCTTTTTGCCAGGCTGGCGGACATTGAGGTCAAACACCAGGCCGCGATCTATCAGGCCTATGCCGATATTGCAGAAAAAGCGCTCACCCAGAGTGAATTTGAAGCTCAGGTCCAGACCCGGGCCATGGAGGGCGGACTGTCCACTGAGGAGTATCTGGAAATGTTTCAGCTCGATCTTGAATCCCCTGAAGATGTCATCTGCCTGGCCATGTCCATTGAAGCCCAGGCCCTTGATCTCTACCACCGGGTCAGCCGGACCATTGAGGCGGAGAGCTCCCGCAGAATCATTGAGCAGATTGCCAATGACGAGAAAAGGCATCTTGAGCGGCTGGGCGAGCTGATGGAAACACTGTAGAACCCGGCAAAAAAGGCTTTTGACCGAATCCATGCAAGATTCAGTCAAGATCGCATTTTACAAGAGGATTCCAGGAAGGTATCTCAACAGGATTTCTGATCTGGAAATCCGGGAGGAATGGAAAAGCAGATGAAAAAACACCTTGTGCTGGTGGGCGGGGGCCATGCCCACATGATGATCCTGGAAAACATCCGCCGGTTCATTGAAAAAGGGATCAGGGTGACGGTGATCGGGCCGTCAGATTATCACTACTACTCCGGCATGGGCCCGGGAATGCTTGGCGGCACCTATCAGCCGGATGATATCAGGTTTGCCACCAGAAAAGTGGTTGAGCACCAGGGCGGGGTCTTTGTCCGGGACAGGGCTGTGCGCATTGACCCGGACAAGCGGATTGTAGACACGGCTTCAAGCGGCAGTTTTGAATATGACCTGCTATCTGCCAATGCCGGCAGTGCGGTCCCCATGGGCCAGGTTGACGGTTCCCATGACACTGTTTATTCAGTCAAGCCCATAGAAAAGCTCATGGCGGCGGCTGAGAAACTCAAAGCGCTTTTTCTTGACCGGGCGATTCACATCGGGATTGCCGGCGGCGGCCCCAGCTCGGCCGAAGTGGCCGGCAACGTGTGGCAGCTGGCCCGGCAGACCGGAGCGCACATGCCAAAAATAACGATTTTTGCAGGCAATAAATTCATGGCCCGCTTTCCTGAGAGCGTGAGAAAACGGGTGATTCGTGACCTGCACCGCAAGGATATTGTCATTGATGAAACCGGTTACATTGAATCGGCAGGCCCTGACAGCCTTACCCTGGCATCCGGGCAGCGCGTTTCTGTGGATTTTATTTTTATGGCGTTAGGTGTTCAGCCATCCGGGATTTTCAAGGATTCGGGCCTGCCGGTGGGTCCGGACGGCGGTCTTCTGGTCAATTCTTTTCTCCAGTCGGTTCAATATCCGGAAATCTTTGGCGGCGGCGACTGCATCTGCTTTGAGGATCAGCCCCTGGACAAGGTCGGGGTCTATGCGGTCCGGCAGAACCCGGTGCTGCTGCACAACCTCTTTGCCATGGCGGATCAGGCACCGCTGATGCGGTTTGATCCGGGTCCGGAGTATCTTTTGATTTTCAATACCGGTGCTGGAACAGGGGTTTTTAAAAAACGATGGCTGGTCTTTGGCGGCCGGTTGGCCTTCTGGATCAAAGATTTTATCGACCGCCGGTTCATGAATAAATTTCAGGCCATTGAAAAAAAGCTGTAAGCCCGTGGCATTCATCCTGACTAAACAGCAGAACACTTACAAATAGGATTCCTGTTAATTGAGGAGGCTGAACAATGAAGAATAACGTGAGTATAAAAATGGTTCTGGTTCTGCTGGCCATTATCGTGGTGTCACTCTTTTTTTACTTTGACCTGGGCCGGCATCTTTCTTTGAGCAGCCTGAAAACCCAGCTTGATGCCTTTCAATCCTATTACGCAGAGAACAAAGGCCTGACCATGGCACTTTATCTGGCCGGGTATATCCTTGTCACAGCGCTCTCCCTTCCGGGGGCTGTGATCATGTCGCTTGCAGGCGGGGCCGTGTTCGGGCTTTTTTACGGCACCCTGCTGGTCTCCTTTGCCAGCTCCATCGGTGCGACCCTGGCGTTTTTGTTTTCGCGTTATCTTTTCAAAGAGTGGGTTCAGAATAAATTTTCCGGAAAACTGGAAGCCATCAACCAGGGCGTTGAAAAAGAAGGCGGCTTCTATCTTTTTACCCTCAGACTGGTGCCGGTCTTCCCGTTTTTCGTGATCAACCTGGTCATGGGCCTGACCCCGATCAAGACATGGACATTTTACCTGGTCAGCCAGGCCGGCATGCTGCCCGGCACCCTGGTCTTTATCAATGCCGGCACCCAGCTGGCCAGGCTCGAGTCGGTGTCCGGAATCCTGTCGCCGGCCATGATCTTTTCATTTGCCCTGCTCGGGATATTTCCCATCATTGCCAAACGCCTGGCCGATGCCATGCGGCAGAGAAAAATCTATGCCGGATTTAAAAAACCGGCCCGGTTTGATTACAACATGGTGGTGATCGGCGGGGGATCAGCCGGCCTGGTCTCTGCCTATATCGCTGCTGCAGTAAAAGCCAAAGTCGCCCTGGTCGAGGCGGACAGGATGGGCGGAGACTGCCTGAACACCGGGTGTGTGCCCAGCAAGGCCCTGATCGCCTCTGCAAAGCTGCGCTCCCATGTCAGCCGTGCAGAAGAATTCGGGTTTAAAGCAGGGCAGCTTGATGTTGATTTTGCCCGGATCATGGAACGGGTTCAGGCCAAAATTCAAAAAGTGGCACCCCATGATTCCCAGGAGCGGTATACCGACCTTGGGGTGGACTGCTACACCGGCCATGCCCGGATAGTGTCACCGTTTGAAGTAGAGGTGAACGGCTCTGTTTTAACCTGCCGGAACATCATTGTGGCCACAGGCGCCCGTCCCATGGTACCGCCCATCCCGGGCCTGGACCAGGTGGACTACCTGACCTCGGACACCATCTGGGGGATCCGGTCGCTTCCTGAAAGACTGGTGGTGCTCGGTGCCGGGCCCATCGGGTGTGAAATGGCCCAGGCCTTTTCACGGCTCGGCTCGCAGGTGACCCAGGTGCAGATGGCAGACCAGATCATGGAACGCGAGGATCCGGATGCGGCCCAGCTGGTGGCGGACAGATTCATAAAAGAGGGCATCGACCTGAGGCTCAACCATAAAGCGGTGAAAGTGGAAACAGACGGTCAGGAACATATCCTGGTCTGCGAACACGGGGGAGACACCGTGAGAATCGCCTTTGACCGGATTCTGATCGCACTTGGCCGGGTGCCCAATGTGACCGGGTTCGGCCTTGAGGAACTCGGTGTTGAACTCGGACGGTCCAAAAATATTGCGACCAATGATTTCCTGCAGACGAATTATCCCAATATCTACTGCAGCGGAGACGTCCACGGCCGGTATCAGTTTACCCATACAGCTGCCCATGAGTCCTGGTATGCATCGGTCAATGCCCTTTTCGGCAGATTTAAAAAATTCAGGGCAGACTACAGGGTGATCCCCTGGACCACCTTTACAGATCCTGAAGTCGCCCGGGTGGGACTCAATGAAAGAGAAGCAGAAGAAAAAAATATTGCCTGTGAGACAGTGGTTTACAATATTGATGATCTTGACCGGGCCATTGCCGATTCCGAGGATCACGGGTTCGTAAAAGTCTTGACCGTTCCCGGAAAAGATAAGATATTGGGAGTGACCATTGTGGGCCACCACGCCGCTGATATCCTGGCGGAATTCGTGCTGGCCATGAAATACAATCTTGGACTGAATAAGATTCTGGGTACGATTCATATTTATCCCACCATGGCAGAGGCCAATAAGTATGCGGCAGGGGTCTGGAAAAAGGCCCATGCCCCAGAAAAACTGCTGTCATGGGTGGAACGGTATCATGCCTGGATGCGCGGTTGATCGCCTGAAATGAGAAAACAGCGAGAGATCGTCTGATAACCGATTGAACTCAAACAAACACCAAAAAGGAGGAGTGAACCAAGATGAAAGTGACCATTACCAAAATGTGCATGGGAGACCGGAACTGTAACGACTTATGCCCGGAAATTTTTGAATATGACGAAGACCAGCTCAAATCAACCGTGAAAATGGATGCAATCCCTGATCACCTCAAAGATGTTGTCCGCAGAGCAGCCGACGAATGCGGTGCAGACGCCATTGAAATCGAAGAATAGAAAAGGCATCCCATCATGAAATTCAGGGAAAGCCTTACGGCCAGGAATCTTCATGCCTCTTTTGCCGCTGAAACCCAGGCCCGGACCCGGTACAATTTTTTTGCCACCAGAGCCCGGGAAGAAGGGTATATCCAGATCGCTAAAATCTTTGATGAAACCGCTGACCAGGAGTATGAACATGCGTTGCGGTTTTTTAAATTTTTTAACGGCGGCGAGCTCGAGATCAACTGGGTCTATCCCACGGGCGTGATCCGGGATACCCGGGCCAACCTTCTCTCTGCAGCAGCACTGGAAAAATACGTGAGTGACGACATGTATGCCGGTTTTGCCAAAATCGCCAGGGAGGAAGGCTTTGCAAGGGCAGAAGATACCTTCTTAAATATCATTGTGTCTGAACGTCACCATGAAAAACTCTACCTTCAGCTGGCAGATAATATCGCCAATGACCGGGTCTTTGAAAAAGATGAAGAACAGGTCTGGCGCTGCTTAAGCTGCGGATACCTGCAC
>CAZLNA010000136.1:0-6129 GCA_964560485.1 uncultured Desulfobacula sp.
TGGTGATAGGGTGTGAGGGGGTTTGTTTTTTTCTGTGCTGTTGTCTTTATTTCTGCCATTGAACCTGCTCCTTGACAAAAAGGTAAAATAAAATCTTGACAATGTCAAGATGAAGAGATATCTTTACAATGTCAAGATCAAATGGCTTTCAACACGGCAGTGAATTAGAGGAGACCGTCATGACCTTAGATATCAAAACAGTGTCACGTGATCAGCAGGCGTTTTTCCGGAAACATCAGTCAAAGGATCTTTCATTCCGGATTGAGAAGCTAAAACAATTAAAATCCGTTATTCAGTCACATGAACAGCAATTGCTGCAGGCATTGTTCAAGGATCTGGGAAAACACGAAATGGAAGCCTATTCCAGCGATATCGGCCCGGTACTTCATGAGATTGATACCGCTGTCCGGAAAGTGAAAAAATGGGCGGCCCCGAAAAAGGTAAAGAGCCCATTGATCCTTTTTCCGGCAGCAAGCTATATTTATCCTGAACCCCTTGGCAGTGTCCTGATCATCGGGGCATGGAATTATCCGGTACAACTGGTTCTCTCTCCACTGGTCGGTGCCATGGCAGCTGGAAACTGCGCTGTGATCAAACCCTCTGAAATCAGCGAGCACACGTCGAAGGCGATCGCCCGGATGATCAACCAGACCTTTGAAAAAGAGTATATCACAGTGGTGGAGGGGGGTGTGGAAGAAACCCGTGTCCTGCTTGACCAGCCCTTTGACCATCTGTTTTTTACCGGCTCAACCCGGGTGGGAAAAATTGTCATGTCTTCTGCAGCAAAGCACCTGACGCCGGTCACCCTTGAACTGGGCGGAAAAAATTCATGCATTGTGGATAAAGAGTGCGACCTCGATCTGGCTGGCCGGCGGATTGCATGGGGAAAATACTTTAATGCGGGCCAGACCTGTATTGCCCCGGATTATCTCCTGGTCCATTCCTCTGTCAAAGACGCTCTGATTTCTGCCTTGAAAAAGAGTGTTATTGGGTTCTACTCCAAAGATCCTGCCAACAGCAGCGATTACGGCAGAATCATCAATGAAGCCCATTTTTCAAGGATTGCCGCCCTGATGGCGGAAGGAAAGATTGTTTTTGGGGGTCAGAAAAATCCTGAAACACGGTTCATCGCCCCAACCATCATTGACGAAGCAGACTGGCATCATAACGTGATGCAGGAGGAAATTTTCGGCCCTCTCCTGCCGATACTGACCTATGATAACCTTGACCAGGTCATCGAAGAAATTGCGCCCAACCCCAAACCACTGGCGCTTTACTTTTTTTCAAGCAACCCGCAGAACCAGGAAAAGGTTATTACTCGGCTTTCGGCCGGCGGGATCAGCATCAACGATACCTTTGCCCAGATCATGAATACGAACCTCCCGTTCGGCGGTGTGGGAGAAAGTGGAACGGGTGGTTATCACGGCAGGCACAGTTTTGATACGTTTTCCCATGCCAAAGGGGTTGTGAAGCGAAAAACCTGGGCAGATCCCAAAACCAAATATCCGCCGTATAAAATTCCCTTATCCATGCTTAAAAAAGGTCTCAAGTATCTTTATTAAAACCGTTCATGGGGTTAAGACCTGTCCGGTTGAACGGGCAGTCAAAGACCCGGCAGCGCCTGCAGAAATAGAAGAATTGGCCGCCATACCAGAGAAAGACAAAAAATAAAAAGCAAACAAAGAGCCATGCTGACTGGACCAGCCAGAACAGCGGGTAGGCAGGAATAAGAATAAAAATGACCAGGAAAACCGCCTTTTCACCCCGGGTGAACCCAGGCGGTTTCCACTCTTTTACCAGCCACCGGGTTATGGCCGGGTGAAGCTGCAGGCAGTCATGGTGGTCTTTCAGATGAGGGCAGCGGGGACAGACAAGATGGCGCTGAATAATGCCGGGGACCCCGTACCAGCCGATCAGCAGATATGGAAGCGCATAAACGGGGTCTGCTGAAATGATGCCCCAGGTCCCGGTGATCAGAATGCCGAAAAAAGAGATCTGGGCATACAGTTTTTCCAAAAGGGTAAAGCCGTTTGCAAGCCGGCAGCGGTGGTTTTCAGACAGGGTCATGTTCGCCATTCCCGACATCAGTTCAGCAGGGTGAACTGATCGTCTTTCATTAAGGTTTCAATAATTTTGGGAAAATCCTGAGGTGCGGAATAATCCGGATGTGTTCTGAACAAGGCGATGACCTTTGACATATCATCGAGTTCATGGAGGATGCCTTCGATTCTGGACGGGTCATTTGCCTTTGTCAGATCGACAAACTCAAGGCTGCGGGGATCAATCATACCGGTTTGAATATCGCGCGCCACCTGCTCCTCACAGCGGCAGGGATTTTTCCTGTTGAAAAGGCCGCAGTTTTTCACCATAAATGCTTTGAGTTTTTTACGTCCTCTGGAGAGCCGTTTTCGAAAGGTTTCAGGTGTGATCTCCAAAAGAGAAGCCCCTTCCTTTCCGGACATTTCAAAAAGATCTCCCAGGATAAAACAAATGCGGGTCTGTTTATCGAGACAAAGAAGCAGCCCCTGGAGGCAGCCGGTCCTGACTTCGCTGATGAGCAGAGACTGCTCAGCGTCGGGGAAGCTTTGCAGCCCGAGGTCTCCCGGTTTTTCGTAAATAAGGGATTCCCATAACTGGAAGCTGATATTCCATTTGTCTGCCCGCTTTTTTCTGATATTGAGAAGGTGGTGAATGCAGACTTTGTACATCCAGGTGGTGAACCGGCTCTGGTAATTGAACCCGGACAGGCTGGTAATGATTTTAATCAGGATTTCCTGGGTAGCATCTTCAGCGTCACAGGGATAGCCGAGCATGCGGACGGCCATTTTAAATATGGGGTCTTTAATTGCCTGTACCAGTGCATCAAGCGCGTCTCTGTTTCCTGCAACAGACTGTTTGACCAGGGTTTCAAGCCTGTTTTCATCCATATCATACTCCTTTGGGCAGTCGCGTTGTTATCTATGGTTATTAGACACCTTGCAAAGGATGTTGTGACAATTTTTTTTCTTTTTTCTTTTTTGTTCTCTTAATTTATTATAACAAAAAGAAAAGAGATACTATCCATACATGGTAAAATTGGTCCGGGAATCGTAAAACAGATCCGGGCATCATACATTCGGTCCGGTGTAAAACACAAGTACCACGAATACAGCAGGCAGTTGTCAATGAATCAGGAAGAATTTTTTTTTGAACAATATAATGGTTCGGCATTTGGCATGTCGCATGTCGGCCGGGTCCAGAAGACGAATGAAGACCGGTGTCTTATACGGCCGCTGGAAAATGAGCGCCTGCTTTTTGCTGTGGCAGACGGACTTGGCGGCGGCATGTCCGGTGATATCGCCTCCAGGATTATGATTGAAACCCTTGGCAGGGCAGACCTTCAGCCAGGGCCTGATCTGGAAAAGGTTTTGACCGGCCTGGTCATGACGGCAGACAGGGACATCTGCGCCAGGATCACCAAGCGGCCTGAACTTGAGGGTATGGCCACCACCCTGGTCTGCGGCATTCTTCAGAAAAATCGGCTTTACTGGATCAATGTCGGCGATTCAAGGCTTTACCTTTTCAGGGATAATGAGCTGACCCAGATCAGCAGCGATCAGACGCTGGCGCATTTTCTGCTGAAGGAAGGTGAAATCACACCGGAGCAGGCCCTTACCCATTATTCAAAGGATCTGCTGGATCAGTGTATCGGATATGGCGAATGCGATCCGCAAACAGGCGTTCTTGATGTCCGTGAAAATGATCAACTGCTTTTTGTAACTGACGGTTTATACAAAATGGTATCTGATAATGCGATCCAGCCCCTGTTAAAAAAAGGCAACAGTGTCAGAGAGCAGGTTTACGCCCTTGTAGAATCTGCCATAGAAGCGGGCGGATTAGACAATATCACTGTTGTTCTCGTGAATATCCGCAGCGTTTAGACTCTGTTTCACGCCCGCCCGTACCGTATTAAAGAGCCTAAAAAATTATTAGTGATCGGCTAGGTTTTTTTTTCCTTGCTTGACAAAATATTCAGTTTGGATTTAAAAACAAATATCCATACATTAAACGGTGTTAACAGTCCCCGGCTGATGAGCAGTACCGGCGAGAGCGATTTCGCAGGTGCAATGGTTCTGGCATGTGGTGATAAGAGGGGTTGACAGCAAATGAGTGAGCATGAAAAATGCCGCAGGCAAACCGAACGGGCCGAGCTTGATCCGATGGGGATCGGGTTTATCCGCCTGGATGAGCCCCACTCATTGACAAAGTACTCTGTCATGCCGGATACTCTGGCCTATTATGCAGATATCGTTAATGTATCAGACGGCGGTATCTGCCTTTCTGTGGCAAATCTTTTCAACGCCAACCTGTCCTTTTTAACTCCCCAGGCCAATTTTAATCTGGTTCGGTATAATCCGCAGCAGCGGCTGTGGCAGGTCCGCCAGTGCCAGGCGCGCTGGTCAGCCAAAGATCCTGGAAAAAGTGGGTTTCACCTGCTGGGCTGCCAGTATCTGAACGGTTGGCTCGATGATCTGTCTTTTGGGGTTATTTCTTCAAAAAACATCCCCTCTCCGGAAGATTATGAATTTATCAGCCAGACCCGATTTTTCCAGGCCATTGACAGGGAAGGCCTCTGCCCGTTTTTGAATGCCCTGAAATTTCATGAATTAAATCAGGGTGAAATCCTTATGCGGCAGGGCGAGGAAGGGGATGCCTGTTTTCTGATTCAATCCGGGACCGCCATTGTCTATATTGAAAAAGATGCGCGCAATATCCAGCTTGACCGGATCTCTACAGGGGATATTGTTGGTGAGGTTGCGCTTCTCACCGGAGAAGTCAGAAATGCCAGTGTCATTGCTGAAACCAAAATGAAGCTCTGGTCGATTTCAAAGGAGGAGTTTGATCTTCTGCTCAAAGAATATTGCGCGGTTCGTTCTTTTCTGACAGAGCTGGTGACCCGCCGCCTGATGTCATCCAGGCAGATCGCAGACCGGCGGGTCTCAAAGTATCTGATCCGGCGAAAAATCGGCCAGGGCGGCTATGCCATTGTTTACAGAGGCAGGCATGAACAGCTTGACCGGCCGGTGGCCATTAAGATGATGAAGCATGACATGGCCATGGATGAAGACTTCCTTGAAAAATTTAGAAATGAGGCCCGCCTGATTGCCAACCTTGATCATAAAAATATTGTTAAAGTCTATGATATTGAGGAACAGTACCGGACCATTTTTATTGTCATGGAACTGCTTACCGGAGATTCTCTGGAAGATGTCCTTTATACCCGGCCAAAACTTTCCTATTACCAGGTGGTTGAGGGCCTTATCCAGATCTGTTCCGGACTGAAATATGCCCATGATCACAAAATAGTTCACCAGGATATCAAGCCGGCCAATATTTTCATAACAGATGACGGTGTCATCAAAATTCTTGATTTTGGCCTGGCCTGCCCAAGATCTTCAGAAAATACCGATTTCCCGGGCACGCCCTATTACATGTCCCCGGAACAGATCGAAATGGAGCCCGTGGATGAGCGGTCAGACATCTATTCTCTGGGGATAATGACGTATGAAATTGTGGTGGGCCGGCGGCCGTATCCTGAGGATAACCTTTTAAAACTGACAGACCTTCATGTGGAAGAGGATATCCCGGATCCATGGGCGAAAGTACCGGATATACCCAAAGCATTGAGAGATTTTATCCTTAAGGCCTGTGCCAGGGATATGGCATCCCGTTTCCAGAATATGGATGAAATTCTTGAATACCTGGCGCCTCTGAAAGACTCTTTAAGCCCTGTTTCCCAGGAATCCAGCCGGGATAAGACCCGTGTTACCTCATTGGTGCTCATCAGCAGCGATGAGCGGTTGCCTGAACTGAACCGGCTCCTGGATGACTTTTATATTCAGGCAAAAAAAATCGGTGTTAAAATCCAGTTTAATGAGATGTTTGACTGATTTTTCCGTTTGGTTGTCCGGCATGACTGGGGCTCATCCAGCGCGGGCATGATCACCTGCAAAAGATTAGGAAAAGGTTCATGGACAGACAGATCCGTTTGCACTATGCGTCTGATAATCTGGCCCAAAGAATTTTCAACGCGTTAGAAGATGCCGGTAAAAACCTGTCTGAACTCGGCCTGGAAGATTATGCCAGGGT
>CAZLNA010000137.1:0-6050 GCA_964560485.1 uncultured Desulfobacula sp.
GCATGGGTTACTGCATTCAGGGTAGAATAATAATTGGGCGCGCCAAAAACATAGGCATCTGCCAGGACAATTTTTTCCCGCATTTGTGCCAGATCATCCTCCACTTTGCAAATATTGTCCCGTACACAGCCCAGACAGGCGATACAGCCCCCGATAGTCTTCTTTCTCAGGGAAATCAGTTCATAATCGATCCCGGTATTTTCCAGAACCGTTTCAACCAGGGTGTATACCCCTGATGTTTCATTTTTCCGTGGACTTCCCGATATTCCAAGTATTTTCATGCCTTCCTCCATGGTTTCACTCAGGTTTCCTTTTATGTCATCCCATTAAGCCAGTTATAAATCAGACCTGCAAAAGAATCCATGTATTCCTTTTTCAGCAAGAGCGCCTGCCAGACCTCGATATTCACCACAGGTGGCGGATACTGATCCCCATGAGGATGAAACCGATGAGCCGTTCAAACCAGGTCTGGTCGATTTTTATAAAAACCCGGTTGCCGATAAAAAGTCCCAGCATCAGTCCGGGAATTGCAGCCCCGCAGAAAATAAGCACCTGAGTGCTTATCATTCCGGCAAAGCCATAGGTGATCACCCGGGCCAGGGCAGCAGCAGCAAACACAGGCACCAGCACCTGGCGAAAGGCTTTTTTTGAAAATTTCTGTCCGAAATGCCAGACCAGGGGCGGGCCGTCAATTCCGATCAGACCGCCGCAGAGCCCCCCGAAAAAAGAGAAGAAACCATCTGCAGAAGATGGACGGCCCGGAAGCACCGCCATCTTCCCAGCAGGGCTGCCAAAAAGGAAGGTTGCACCGATGAAAAAGACCGCCACACTCATAATGGTTTTAAAATGATCCACAGAAAGATGATTCAACAGCAGTCCGCCGATAACCGATCCAATGACAATGGCAATGGCCAGGGGGATCCAGAAACCCCGGTGTTTGTCACTCGCTGTCGTCCTGAAAAGGGCGATGCCGGCCGCAAGATCAAGGATCGCGGCCAGCGGCACCAGGTTCTGGGGAAGAAAATAGAAAGAACCCAGGCAGATCAGAATAATTGCAGGCCCGAATCCTGTCATGGCCTTGAGGGTAAAGGCGGCAGTGCTGATCAGGAAAAGCAGGATTAAATCAGACATGTCAGGCTGTCTTGTACATGCCGGAATTGGATCATTTTTTCTTCTTTTTCATTGCTTCCAGGAAGATGCTTTCCATAGTTCCCCCGCCGCCTGTCGACTTTCCGCCGGCAAACTGGCGCCAGTCATCTGACTCTTTCTGACCCGGCGGAGCCAGTGTCACGCGCCGTTGTTCCTCATCAAGGGCCTGAACCACGACCTCAATTGTGTCACCGGGCTTAAGGTGATCATAAATGGTCCGGTCCGGTGCGTTCTGGATATTTGATGAAGGCATCAAGCCTGTGATTCCGGGTTCCAGCCGGATAAACAGACCAAAGGATTCCCGTTTTTCAACGATACCTTCAATTTTTGTATTTACCGGATATTTGGCAGTTGCGCCTGTCCAGGGATCTCCAAGCGCATCTTTGATACTCAGCGACACCCGCCGGCTGTCCATTTCAATCGATTTAATCACCACCTGCACCTGCTCGCCGACAGAGACCACGTCATCCGGCCGAAGGACCCTTTTGGTGTGACTCATTTCACTGATGTGAACCAGTCCGTCCACACCCGGGGCGATCTCGACAAAAGCCCCGAATTTTGCAAGCCTCACGACCTTTCCAGTCACCTGGTCCCCTGTACTGAACATCTGATCCATGCTTTCCCAGGGGCTCTCTGTAACCTGTTTCATGGAAAGGGCGATTTTAAAAGTATTTTCTTTTTCACCGCTTTCAATTTTTATTATTTTGACGGTCACTGTTTCGCCGGGCTGAACCACATCAGCGGCATTTTCAACACGGCTCCAGGATAATTCTGAAATATGCGCCATCCCCTCCAGGCCGGGGACCAGTTCAACAAAGGCGCCGAAAGAAGCCAGCCGGGTCACTGTGCCCTGAACCGTATCTCCCTGCTGGTGATCCTTTAAAAATGCATTGACCCGCTCCTGAATTTCCTCATTCAGCAGATCGCGCCTGGAAACCACGATATTTTTTCCCTGCTCCTCAAAACGGGTCACCCTGAAATGAAAACTTTTACCAACATACTCATCCTGGTTTTCAACATATTTCACATCCATCTGGCTGGCCGGACAGAATGCCCGCTGCCCCATCAGATCAATCTGGAGACCGCCTTTGATGACACTGACCACCTTGCCTTCCACAGGTGTGCCGCGATCAGCCGCCTCTTTGAGCATGATCTCCTTGCCGGCACCGGAAATCGCTTTAGACAGAATGATTTCACTCTCACTGGTGGACACCACATATAAAACAATCGAATCCCCCACTGCATACGGCAGGTTCCCCTCCTCGTCGAGAAGTTCGCCTTTCTCGATCACGCCGTCACTTTTGGTGCCGGTATCCACATAAACGCTTTGGCTGCCGATGGAAATAATTTTGCCATCCACCCGGTCTCCTGTGTTCAATTCCCGGCCGGCTTTGGCTTCATATGATTCAAATAATTCTGCAAAGCTTTCATTGTTGTCATCTTCAAGCGTTTTTCCGTCATTTTCGCCTGTCATTTTTCTCTCCTGCTCCCCCAATTTATCTGAAAAGTCCTTGATAACCGTTGTCCATCAAAGTGTAAAGCAAAATCAAAAATTAAAAAGTATTTTTTTTTGGTTTCCAAAAACAGTATGATAGATCATATTGTTTCATGAAAGGATGATAACTGCCATGAACCCATCTCCTTCAGGTCTTGATTCCATGACTCCCGAACGCATGGATGAAAAAGCAGGAATTCTTGAAAGCAACCTGAAAAAGGCAATTGCCGGACAAAAAGACCCTGTAAAAAGGACCCTTACCATTGAGCGCGCGCACTATCCGGATCTGGTGATTGCAAAAGCGCTTGTCCAGCTCATGCCACGTTACAATATTCAGCCAAGTGCCTACCTCATGCCGTTGAGAGAACTTCTGGCAGAAGATCTCCATGAAGAGGATAGAAAAACCATTGAAAGCCCCATTGATCTTAAAAAAGGAGATGAATTTGACGATGTCCAGAGCCTGACCCGCATGTTCAAGGCGAGCGTATCCAAAAAAAAACTAATCATTACCATCGAGGGGATCCGTGAATCAAAAAGTATGAACGGTGATATTGGAAAATCTTTTTTCAACCACACGCTCTGTGCAGGAAAAATGCTCAAAAACGGTGGCATCGATTTCAGGGAAATCAATAAATTCCCGGTAGTGAATGCCGGAGATGATCTTTTTTATATGATAAAAGAAGAGCAGGGCCGGCCTGGTATCTCATTTGACGGCACCATTATAGCGGTCAAGGAGGCGGTTCCATATCCCATGAAGGTCGGAACCTCTGTTGAACAGATTGATGACCTTGACGCTTCAGGCAGGATAAAAGGGTATTACCTGAGAAGCCTTGAGACCGGTGTGATCCTTCTCAGCAGGGATAAAGACAACACCATTACAGGGATTGATGTCAAAGGGCAGGTTGAAATTAAAAAGCTCGATTTTTCAACCGGCAATATCGGCACTGAGTATACCTGCCCGATTTCGCTTAAAGTGGGAGAAATCTGCAGTGAATTTCAGATCCGTGTCAACGGCCGGGTGGATGCCGGAATAATTGACGGCGGCCGGATTATCACCAATAATTCAGCCCATATTCTGAAAATACAGAGCGGCAGTTCTGTCCTGGCTCTGAAAGATATTTCAGCCGGTTTTGTCATCCATTCCAGCCTGGTGGCTGACCGGGGCACCATTACCATTGAAAATGAGTTGATTGATTCAGAATTAACCGCACCTGCAATGGTCTTTGAAAAAAAACAGGGACTGGTCACCAATTCAGTGATCAGGGCGGACAAGGTATCATTGAAGGGGTGCTATTTCAGTGCGGAAACCCTTATCTATTTTGGCAGCACCCTGTTTGAAGAAGAGGCCGAGCTGCTTCAGTCGTTTGAATCGGTCAGTGCAAAGCTGGCAGCCCCTGAAAAGAGGCCGGGCTCGTTAACAGGACCGGAAAAAAAACGCGAACGGCTGGAACAGGATCTGCTGCTGCTCAAACAGAAAATGGATCACATGAGCCTGGATATTGAAGGCAGCCTGCGCAGGGGTGCCTCCATAAAAATTTACTGCGGTTTTCACGGCAGTGATAAAAAAAACGAACCGGATCTCATCGTTGACTCTGAAAGTAACGGGGAGACTCAGGTGAATGTCTGCGGAACTTATTCAGCAGCCAGGGGATTTGAACTGACACGCTGAACAGCGATGAACCGGTTTTAACCTGACGAAATGAGAATGCACAGCAGTTGATGAATGAATCCCAGGAACCTTCCCGGAAAATGAGCCCTTCTCACTTATTTGCAATGTCCGGGTAAATATTGTACCTTTATCATGATTCTGTTAATACCGGCCAACGCATTAAATAGTAAACGTTTATGATATCATATCGATTGAAGGACTGGATTTGCTCTTTGGGGTGGATCGTCTGTATCATCCTTGCGGCAGCCTCCCCGGCCCGACCCCTGGACGATGTGGTCAGAATCGGGATTCTGGCAAAACGGGGACCTGAACAATGCCTGAAACGCTGGCAGGACACTGCCATCCACCTTAATGCCCATATTCCGGGACACCAGTTCAAAATCGTCCCCCTCGACTTCCAGAAAGTTTTTACCGCAGTGGAAAACAAGGCTGTTGAATTCATTCTGACCAATTCTTCCCAGTATGTCCAGCTTGAGACCCGGTACGGCATCAACCGGATCGCCACATTAAAAAACCGGCGGCAGACCGGCACCCATACCCTGTTCGGCGGCCTGATCTTTACCCGGGCGGACCGGCAGGATATCAACGGTTTGTCAGACTTGGAGGGTAAAACCTTTATGGCTGTCGAACCGACCTCGTTCGGCGGATGGCAAATGGCCTGGCGGGAACTCAAAGAGGCTGGATTAGACCCGTTCTCCGACTTTTCAGCCATGCTTTTCGCCGGCACCCACGACGCTGTGGTCTATGCGATTCAGGAGGGGAAAACCGATGCAGGCACTGTGAGAACCGATACGCTGGAACGGATGCATCAGGAAAAAAAAATCCATATCGATGACTTCCATATTCTTCAGTCTCATTTACCCAAACCGACCGCCCTGCCCTTTGCCCATTCCACACGGGCCTACCCGGAGTGGCCCATGGCCCGGGTCGTACACACTCCTGATGCGCTGGCAGAAAAACTGGCGGTCGCCCTCATACGGATGCCGGAGGATTCAGCAGCAGCCCGTTCTGCCAATGTCACGGGCTGGACGATTCCAGCCAATTACCAGAGTGTCCATGAATGTCTGAAAGCGTTGAAAATCGGACCGTATAAAAACCTCGGTCAGATCCGAACCCGGGATGTCATTAAAAAATATGCCATTATCCTTGTTGCCTTTATCGGCCTGGTGGCAGCACTGTCTGCTACCATCATTGTCTTTTTGCGGCTTAACCGGCAGGTGGCCCAGGCCAACCGCAGATTATCCGGAGAAATGAAAACCAGGGAATTGTTGAATCAAAAACTGATGAGCAAAAACAAAGCCCTTGAACAGGCCCTCAAAGAGATAAAAGCCTTGCAGGGCATTTTACCCATCTGCTCGGTCTGCAAAAAAATCAGGGATGACAAAGGCGCCTGGAACCAGATGGAAATTTATATTGAAGCCCATTCAGATGCATCTTTCAGCCATGGCATATGTGCTGACTGCTCACAAAAACTATACGGTGATGAGGATTGGTTTAAAGAAAAAGAATGAATCAAAAATGGCGAATTCTGTTTTGCGATGAATTGGAAACGGCCTGCCCGGTGACGGATTTCATCCACCAGTGCAGGCCCAGACACCAGGTCAAAATTTTAAGGCTGCTCTCCCTTCTGGAAGAACAGGGCCCGCTGATGCCCAGGCCCTATGCAGACACACTGCATGACGGTATCCATGAATTGCGTTTCACACTGGCCAGTGACAATGTCCGGGTGCTCTATTT
>CAZLNA010000138.1:0-6016 GCA_964560485.1 uncultured Desulfobacula sp.
TCCCAGAGCCGTTGAGGGCGTCTCTTAATTTGCCGGAACATTTAAAAGTCACCACCCGCCGTTTATCCAGGATCATCTCATCCCCGGTGGCCGGGTTTCGCCCTTTTCTTGCGGATTTATCCTTGACCTGGAACTTACCAAATCCGGTTATCATCACTTCTTCACCACTGGCCAGGGTGGATTTTACAATCTCAAGCAGGGTTTCCACGGTTTCTTTGGCCTGGTTGGGTTTAAGAACGTTCGCTTCACTTATTTTTTCAATTATATCTGTTTTATTCAAGGTCAAAACTCAAACATCCTTTAAAAAAATTAAAATAAATAAAATCATTCAGGAATTTACGTGTTCAGGCAAACATTGTCAAGAGGGATAAATGATAATCTCTAAAAATGAATCATGTTTTTTTCTTTCCGCTGGTTTGATCATCCCGTGGTCAGGTTTGCACATGCATGGCAGTGCGCGCCTTTCGAAGTGTCAGCCCCACGTTCCCGATAAAGATGAGCAACGCCCCGATCCATCCGTTGACCGAGAGGGCCGGATCCAGGGCGATCAGAGGTCCGAGCAGCGCAGCCAGCAGGATCCGGGTGGATGATATAATCCCGCCTTCAATGGCAGTGACATATTTAAACCCCAGGGTAATCAGGTACTGGCCGGCAATGGAAAACACAGAGCACCAGAACAGGTACTTGAATTCCAGGGCACTGGGTATTGCCATCTGATCGTAAAACAGGGCAAACACCACCACAGAACCGGTCCCGAACAAAAAAAAGAGGGTGGTCTGGGTGTCGTGGTATTGCCGGGAAAGATTCAGGTAGATGATGGCCACGGCCGCACTGATACCTGACGCCAGGCCCCACAGGGAACTGCGCTCAAAAGCCATCTGTGCCGGTGCAAGGATCAGCCAGACGCCGGCAAATGCGATGATCACAATCACTATCGCCACTGGATCGCGCTGATCTTTCAGAAAAATCCAGGAAAACACGGCAATAAACAGTGGATACGTCATGTTCAGGATATTGGCCTCAGCCACAGAGGTTAAATCCACGCCCATGAAAAAGCAATAGACCGCCACCATATTGGCAACTGCCCTGCCGATAAGATATCGTTTTTTTTTAACTTTGATCTGCTGCTGCTTTACCGCCATCACCATCAGTACAATGAAAAACCCAAGTATAAAACGGGAAAATACGAAAAACGCCGGCGGTATGTCTGCCCCGCCGAGTTTGGCCCATTTTATCACCACAGTGGCCAGGTAAAAGGCAAAGGCGGATGCAAAAACAGAAAGGCATCCGAAAATCATCTTCAGATTCGGTGACACAATAAACGACCTTTTTAAAGGGGATTAAAAATTCTGCCCGGAAATCTTTTCAATGCACCAGATGGCATCATCAAGGACCTGCTGAAAATACGGTGTCATATTTGAAAATTCAACTGCAATTCCGCCGGGTTCGGCACGAACAATCCTGCCTTCAATTTTAAACGGTTTTTCAGCGCCAGGCACTGAAAATACCACCTTCACATTTTCCTGAATATCTACTTTGGAGGCGGTTTTGATGAAAACGCCGCTGGCGGAAATATTCTTGGTATCGGTCTGGATCAATTTATCTCCGATGAGAACATCGATATCAATGGGGTTGCAGTCCCGCTGAAACGTCCTCTGCTTCCCGGACTGCCAGGACCTGAGGATTTCCAGGATTTCTGTCTGCTGTACAGAAGAAAGATTTTTCACCCGCTTGATAATTTCATCAATTGTACTCATGGATCCTCCTGATCAATGGCCTTAGGGTAAAAAGACTCCTGCCAGTTATAATTCATTCATCTCAAATACACAAGACCCTCCCGGTTTTTACCAGACAACCGAATTCAATATGAGTCACATTTTTCAGACACGAGCAGGCCTGCGTTCATCCGGACGGAGTAACCGTCAGGCAATGGGAGGATCAGAGGCGCCCCCATGATACACCTTGATTTTATACAGGTTAGATGATAATTTCGCAGGCCAGAACGCAAACAATAAAGGAGCTGCCATAACCATGGCCACATCATTGCCGTCATTTGACCAGGAAATCCTTCCGCTTCGCACCCGCATCGATGAAATAGATGCCCAGATCCTCTCATTGCTTGCCCAGCGGCAGACCGAAGTGGGAAAAGTGGTTGACCTGAAAAAGAAGCATCATATGCCGGTCTACCACCCGGCACGAGAGGAAGACCTGATTTCCCGTCTCAGAGAACAGGCTGTCAGGGCCAGCCTGGATCCGGATTTCATGGAAGACCTCTACCGGGTCATTCTGCGCCAGTCAAGGGTCAAGCAAACCGGCCAGATGGAGCATAAAGGGATTCGGCCGGGGGCGGTTGTTCTTATTGTCGGCGGTGCCGGCCAGATGGGCCGTTTTTTTGTTTCCCTGTTTGAAAAATCCGGCTACCAGGTCCGGATCCTCGGCCACCAGGACTGGGACCGGGCAGCAGAACTCTGCAAAGAGATTGACCTGTGCGTGGTGTCGGTTCCCATTGAACGGACGGAAGCCGTCATTGAGCAGATCTGTGAATTTCTGCCTGAAAAAGCCGTGTTAACTGATCTCACCAGCATCAAGGCCGGACCGGTGAAAAAAATGATGTCTGCCCACAAAGGACCGGTGCTGGGGATCCACCCCCTGTTCGGTCCAACCACCATCTCCCTGGACAAACAGATCATCGTGATCACCCCGGGCCGCACACCGGAGCAGTGTCAATGGATAGTGGATCAGTTCACCCTCTGGGGCGGCGTGCTGGTCGAATCCACACCTGAAGAGCATGACGAAATCATGGAAATCGTCCAGTCCCTGCGCCATTTTGCCACCTTCTGTTTCGGCCATTTTCTGCACGACCGGGCAATCAAACTGGAGCGGACACTGGAATTTTCAAGCCCGATTTACCGACTGGAAGCCGGAATGGTCGGGCGATTGTTTGCCCAGGACGGCGCCATGTACTCAGAGATCATTTTTGCCACACCTGAACGGCGCAGCCTGCTTAGAGAATATGTCTCTTCCATGACCGAGCACCTCGATATGCTGGATCAAAACGACAAGACGCAGTTCATTGAAAAATTCGACCGGATTTCCAAATGGTTCGGCCCGTTCAGCGAACAGGCCATGCGGGAGAGCACCTTCCTGATCAACAAACTGATCGAACGGTTCTAAACCCGGCGCAGAGTTCGCCTAACTGTTTTCCGTCCGGGACATTTCGATAAATTCGCTGATTTCCTTGAGCACAAAATACCGGGTCAGTGCGGCTGCAATCTCTTCCTGGGCAGGGCGGACACCTGTGGTCTGTTCAATATAATCCTCTATTTTTATCACGGCTTGTACAATACAGGGTTCAACCATTGTTTCTGATTTCGTCATTATGGATTTCCTCATAGGTTTTCAATTTTTTCAATAATGTTTTGCGGGTGATACCCAGACGCCTGGCAGCTTCGCTTTTATTGCCACCGGCCGACTCAAGTGTGGAACAGATGGCCCGTTTTTCAACCTCTGCCAGTTTCAGGTTTGACAGGTCCGAACGCTGAGTTTCCGCAGCCGGCAGGACATCCATGACAGAGAGGTCAGACAGGGAGATATAGTCGGACCTTGTCAGCACCACAGCCCGCTCAATACAATTGCTCAATTCCCTGACATTTCCCTCCCAGTCACTGCGGATCAGGGCATCCATGGCATTCGGGGAAAACCCCGTGATCTGGCGCTGATTCCTCTTGTTGAACAGTGTTAAAAAATGATCTGCCAGAACAGGGATATCCTCTTTTCTCCGGCGCAGCGGCGGTACGTTAACCGTTACCACATTAAGCCGGTAATACAGATCCTGGCGGAATCGTCCCTGCTCTGCCTCTTTTTTCAGATCACGGTTGGTGGCTGCAATCACCCGGACATTGACCTTGATATTTTTATCGCTGCCAACGGGCGTGATTTCCTTTTCCTGGATGACCCGCAGCAGCTTTGCCTGCATGGACAGATCCATTTCCCCGATTTCATCAAGCAGGATACTGCCGTGATCTGCCAGCAGAAATTTGCCTTTCCTCGGCTTATCCGCCCCGGTAAATGCCCCCTTTTCATGGCCGAAAAGCTCAGATTCCAGAAGGCTGGGGGTGATGGCCGCACAATTGATCCTCACAAACGGTTTGTGCCGCCGGCCGGAGTTCATATGAATCGCAGATGAGACCAGTTCTTTTCCGGTGCCGGATTCGCCGGTGACCAGGACGCTGGCATCTGTGGGTGCCACCAGCTGGATGGTATCGAGCAGGGCGGCCATGGCCGGACTGCTGCCGACCAGCTCATGATCAAACGCTTTCTCCTTGAGCCGCTGCTTTAAATCCTTGTTCTCGGATTTCAAAGAGAGGCTTTCGAAGAGCCGTTCCAGGGACAATTCAAGCCTGTCAAAATCCAGCGGCTTGGTCAGGTAGTCATAGGCCCCGATTTTCAATGCTTTTACCGCTGTCTTCACAGATGAATACGCCGTCATGATAATCACGGGAAGAACCGGGTTGTACGCCTTAATCCGCTGCAACGCCTCCATGCCGGACATCTTTTTCATTTTCATGTCCAGCAGGACCAGGTCAAACCCTTTCTTTTCAACCTGTTCAACCCCTGTGGTGCCGTCGTCTGCCACTGACACAGCATATCCCCAGTCGGTCATCAGGGTCTCAAGCATTCTGGCATGAGCCGTATCATCATCCACCACCAGTATCTTTCTCATCTTATGTCTCATCTTCCGATCCGTGTTCCGTTTCCTTATGACCCGGGCCGTCAGAGGGCAGGGTAATGATAAATGTGCTGCCGCTTCCCTCGACGCTCTCGACACGGATCTGCCCGCCCAGATTTTCCACAATCCTGTGGACAATGGCGAGCCCTAAACCGGTACCGTCCGGCCGGGTGGTATAGTACGGATCAAAAATCCGCTCCACTGTTTCCTTTGTCATTCCCCTGCCGTCGTCTGCCACCTCAATCTCAATAGTACCGGAACCGGCACCATCCTGCACCCGGATCCGGAGCAGTCCCTTGTCATCCATGGCCTCAACCGCATTCATATAAAGATTGAGCAGCACCTGGTTCATCCGGTCCGGATCAATGGTCATGCTTTGCCTGGCGGTCCGGATATCCACCTGGGTCTGGATATCTTTACGATTCAGGTCATGCTCTGCCAGGCGAAGCGAATGCCGGACCAGGGAGCTGATTTCCACCGGTTTGGACGACACGGCCATGGGCTTTGCAAACTCAAGCAGCTGGGTAATGGAACGGTTGATCCGCTCCACCTCTCCGATCATGATCCGGGCTGTTTCCTGGTCTGTACCGCGATCTTTGCACTGTTTGGCAAGATAGGTGGCAAACCCTTTAATCGAACTTAAAGGGTTTCGGATTTCATGGGCCACACCCGCAGCAAGTTTGCCGATGGCAGCGAGACGCCGGTTGGTCTCCACCTGTCTTTTCAACTCCCGGACCTGGGTGATATCCTTGAAAAGCAGGACGTGGCCGCAAACAGATCCGTCATCGGTCAGTATCGGGGACGCTGTTGTTTCAAGGACCCATCTTTTCCCTCTGCTGGTCTCAACCTGGATGTCTTTGGCTGCCGACATTCCCGGCCCGTCCAGGGTCTCAATAATTGAAAGCCATTCCGGAAGGGGTTCTTCAAGATCCGGGCCAAACATCTGCCTGGCTTCCCGGTTCATGGAAGAGATCCCATGTCCGGCATCCAGTGTGACCAGCCCGGACGGCATGTGATGAATCACAGTGTCTGAAAAAGCCTGAACCCGGCTCAGGGATGCTCTGGCAGACCGGTAGGCCTGAAAGGCAAACAGGGCTGACAGCCCCACACTGCCCAGAAGAAAAAGCCCTAAAGAACGAAAAACGGTTTCTTTGAGCATGCGCTGCTGGATCATATCCACGGTGCTCATGGAAAGACCGGTCATAATATAGTGAACCGGCATAGGACCCTCCGGCTGCCGGCCATGATCAAGATACCAATCCCCCCAGTCCATGGGTTCCTCAGGGC
>CAZLNA010000139.1:0-5996 GCA_964560485.1 uncultured Desulfobacula sp.
CCCTGGGATCTTAGCCCGCCGGGGAACCGCTCCAGTGGCCAGGACAATGTGGTCGGCTGAAAGCCGTTCTTTTCCCACGGTGATGTCATCCGGCCCGGTCATGACAGCCTGGCCTGAATAGGTGGCAGCCCCCCTTTTCTGCCACGAAGCCAGATCTGCTTCAGACCGGCCGTCAAGAAATTCATTTTTCAAAGCCTGCAGTGCTGGCCAGTCGGTCCGGGCCGGGTCCGTGATTCCTCTTCCCAGGAGGTGGCGGGTCATTGCCACGGCTTCTGCATTGCAGACCAGATATTTTTTGGGCTGGCATCCACGGAGTGCACAGGTACCGCCAAAAGGACGCTGGTCAATAATGGCAACGGCTTTACCCGCCCGGATCAGACCGTCTGCAGTATAATAGGCTGATGTGCCCGATCCCACGATAATGGCGTCAAACTTTTTGTCTTTCATAGGCAATCTGGCTCACTTTCCTGATCTTGTATTTTTTCATTTTATTGATCAGCGCCGGGTGAGATATATTTAAAAGCCGGGCGCCCTGCCGGATACTTTTGGCCTCTTTTAAAGTGGATATGATGATTTTTTTCTCAAGCTGGTTCACCTGCTCTTTCAAAGATGCGGCAGCAAGCGGGATTGCAGGGGATAAGAAGGGTATCTGTCCCATTTCATGGCTGAATACAATCGTATCGACATCCATAATAGCCTGGTCGCAAAGCAGGGCGCCGCGCTCCACAACGTTTTTTAATTCCCTGACATTTCCGGGCCAGTCGTGCCGGCCAAGTTTTTCCCGGGCCTGCCGGGTCAGTCCCGGCATTTTCTGATCAAGCTTGCTGGCCAGTTGAAAGAGAAAATGATCGACCAGCAATGGGATATCGTCAGGCCTCTGGCTGAGGGGCGGAATATGGATGGGCAGAACATTGATCCGGTAATACAGGTCTTTTCGAAAGCTTTTTTCTTCCACCATGCGCTCCAGATTCTTATTGGTGGCAGTGACGATCCGGGCATTGATGGGGATTTCCCGGTTGCTGCCGATCCGCCGGACAGCGCCTTCCTGGATGAGCCGGAGCAGTTTGGCCTGGGAAGCCAGGGACATATCGGCAATTTCATCCAAAAAAACCGTTCCATCCCGGGCAGTTTCAAAAAGACCTGCCTTGCCCTCTTTTTTCCCGCCGGTAAAGGCGCCGCTGTCGTAACCGAAGAGCTCACTTTCCAGGAGCGGGTCAGGAAGTGCTGCACAATTGATGGGGACAAAACTGCCGGGCCGGCTGCTCGCCTTGTGAATGGCCCGGGCGAACAATTCTTTTCCTGTTCCGCTGGCACCCCTGATGGTGACCGGCGCATCTGTGGCTGCAATTTTCTGGGCAAATGCAATGGCCGCCCGGATAGCCGGGGTCTTGCCGATGATGTCACTGAAGCTGATGGTGCCCGGGTCTGAAAAGGTCTGGGCCATCTGTTTGATTTCCTGCATATCCTTGGCGATTTCAACCGCGCCCACGATCATTCCGGCAGCATCATGGATTGGGCGGCAGGTGGAGATATACTGGAACCGGCCATCGGCCGTGATCAGATTCTGTTTGACATTCTTCAGACGGCGGCCTTCCAGGCATTCCAGGATCGCATATTCGGGCAGGTCAATGGTCTGGATATTTTTGTTGATAATATCTTCGGGTTTGCGGTTGTAGACATGGCAGGCCACTTTATTAATGGTGGTCACCCGGCCGTCCCGGTCAATAGAAATCACACCGTCGCTGATATTGTCGAGAACTATCCGGAATCGGTTTTCCCGCTCTTCCTGGGGCAGGGTGTCAATCAAATTGATCTCACGGATGCCCTGGGTCTGCTGAAGACTCTCCACAACCTCGTTGACACGGTTTTTCATGCCCGGGCCCTCAATTTCAAGGAATACCACGCTGAGATCGTTTTGACGGACCACTTCCATGAAAACAATGTTCATGCCATGGTCTGCAAGCACTTTTGAAATGTCCGCCACAATACCGATGCGGTCGGTGTAACAGAGCCTGATTTTTAAATTTGCGGTCATAATGTCATGACTCCCGGTTGAGAACGGGTGTGGTACTGAACAACTGGCCCGCATTGGCAGTTTTCATGGAACGGTAACATAATTTACCATTCCTGTCTACTGAGGATGGCGCTGGTCTGAAATACAGGGCTGTCCGGTATCGGCGAAAGCCGGGATGGCACCGGACAGCCCTGCAGGGAGAAAGATTGATTTGCAGGGTGCTTATTGGTTAGATAAATTCTTCTATGGGTGTATACGGCATGTCAAAGGCGTCAGCCACACCTTTGTATGTGACCTGGCCGTTGATGACATTTGCCCCCAGGCGGATTTCACGGTTTTCTTTCATGGCCTGCTGCCATCCCTTATTAGCGATTTCCACGGCATAGGGAAGGGTGGCATTGGTCAGTGCAAAAGTGGAGGTTTTGGCCACAGCACCCGGCATGTTGGCCACGCAGTAGTGAACCACGCCGTCAATGGTGTAAATGGGCTCGCCATGGGTGGTTGCCTTGGAGGTTTCAAAACAGCCGCCCTGGTCAATGGCCACATCCACCAGCACAGAGCCTTTTTTCATGGTGGAGAGCATTTCTTTTGTGACCAGTTTGGGGGCTTTGGCACCGGTCACAAGAACCGCGCCCACCACCACGTCGGCCTGGGTGATAAGCTTCCGGATGGTGGCAGGGCTTGACATCAGGGGGATGCAGTTGGCCGGCATCACATCGCTCAGATATCTGAGGCGTTCAAGGCACATGTCGAGCAGGTAGACCTTGGCGCCAAGCCCGCAGGCCATTTTTGCCGCATGGGTCCCGACAACACCGCCGCCGATCACCAGGACGGTTCCCGGGTCAACACCGGGAACGCCGCCGAGCAGAACGCCATGGCCGCCCTGGGCCATTTCCAGGTATTTTGCGCCCTGCTGGATGGCCATTCGGCCGGCCACTTCGCTCATGGGGGTCAGCAGCGGAAGTGTGCCGTCTTCTTTTTCAATGGTTTCATAGGCAATGTTAACGGATTCCCGGCGCACCAGGGCTTGGGTCTGTTCGATGTCTGCTGCCAGGTGAAGGTAGGTGAAAACGATCTGGCCCGGGCGGATCATGTCATATTCCGAGGGCTGGGGCTCTTTGACATGCATCACCATGTCCGCTTTCTGGAAAATTTCAGCAGCTGTGTCAACAATCTGCGCACCCGCGGCCACATAGGCGTCGTTGAGCAGTCCGCTGCCGGCACCGGCATTGTTTTCCACAAGAACGGTGTGGCCGTTGTGTTTCATCACCTCAACCCCGGCCGGTGTCATGGATACCCTGTTTTCTTCTGATTTAATTTCTTTTAAGATCCCGATAATCATTGATGTCTCCTTTCATATAATAAAATGGGTGCGTTTGGCTTTGGCTCACCAGTAGAGCAAGGAGCCTGCCAACAGGCTTGAAAAATTAAAAAAAAATGGCCGGGGAGGCAAAAAAAGAGAAAAAAGTTATTAAAACAAGTGGGTTAAAGGAAAGATAGAAAAGACAGGCAGGCCGGTCAAATGGAAGATGGAATTGTTATGCCCGGGGATGATTGGTAATTTTTATTACCGTTATTTAGGGATAACCTCTAGAGGCATACAGAAACAGCTACACGAAGATTGGTCATAAAAAATAGCAATGGTAATATATATTACCGAACTATATCCGGCAGAGTTGTCTGGCCCCCTGGGCAAGGGTTTTCTCGCCTTTGCAAAAGCAGAACCGGATCAGCCGCTGTTTTTCCGGCGGGCTCTGATAAAAAACGGAAATGGGTACGGCCACCACCCCGGCGGTTCTGGCCAGCCAGTGGCAGAATTCAAGGTCATCCAGGTCATTGATCCGTGAGTAGTCAGCCAGCTGAAAATAGGTGCCGCTGCAGGACAGCAGGTCAAATCTGCTTTCTGCCATGGCAGTTGCAAAAAAATCACGTTTTTGCTGATAGAAACCCGGCAGTTCATCTGCGTGTTCCGGCCGGGATATCAGCATGTCTGCCAGGGCATTCTGCAGCGGGTTGGGAATGGAAAAGGTCACATACTGGTGGATTTTGCGAAATTCACTGCTCATTGGTTCGGGCGCAATACAGTATCCCACCCGCCACCCGGTCATGTGGTAGGTCTTGCCAAAAGAGGATACCACGAAACTTCTCTGAGCAAGTGCGTCATGGCGCAGAAGGCTTTGATGGGGCTGACCGTCAAAGATGATGTGTTCATAGACCTCGTCTGACAGCAGAAATACCTCCCGGTCTTTAACGATCTGCCAGAGCCGGTCGAGATCGCTGGCCGACAGGATGGCGCCGCTGGGGTTGTGCGGAGAGTTGAAAATGATCAGCCGGGTGTTTTCTGAGATAGTTTTTTCCAGTGCCTCCCAGGGAATGGAAAAGTCGTTGGCGTCAAGCGGCAAATGGATGCACCGGCCGCCGGCAAGCTCTACCGCCGGCTCATAGGAGTCATAGGCCGGATCAAAAACAATGGCTTCCAGGCCGGGACGGATCACCGTTTGAATGGCGTCAAACAGGGCTTCAGTGGCACCGAGGGTAATGGTGATCTCTTTTTCAGGATTGGTCCTGCAGCCATAGTGATGCATCACTTTTTCGGCAATGGCGGCATTCAGCCGGGGGATACCGGTCATGGGCGCATACTGGTTGGCACCGCTGCGGACATGATAATCAAGCCGTTCCTTAAGAAAGTCAGCACCGTCGTAATCCGGGAAGCCCTGGGAGAGGTTGATGGCTCCCAGCTCACTGGCAAGGGTTGACATGACCGTGAAAATAGTGGTTCCCACTTTGGGCAGTTTGGATGGCAGGGTCAGCATATTTTTTCTTAGACCACCCGGGACCTTGTGTCAAGAACCTTAATCCCCTGACAAAGAGAGTATTGCACCTGTTTACCGGGGTTGATCCGGCCGGGAAGGCCGGGTCTCTTCGCAGGCCCATAGGCCGAGCTTCTGCTGCCGCGCTTTCTGCTCCAGCGCTTTCCACTTTTCGCAAACGGGTTCCCTGCAGCCTGAATTCACCTTCGCCAGTCCCTGCGCCACCAGTTGGGCATTCAGCGTGGTCCCTTTCACCTCGATTACCCCGCAGGGCGGTTCTGATGGGTGGCACTTTTGCAGAATCACGGTCAGTTCGGTGTTGAACACTTTTGTAGAGGAAAAGGATTTGGCAGCCTGTCCCAGGGGACGATCCATGCCCGGTACTGTGATGCCGTAAAGGCGGATGCGGTGCATGCGCCGGTGTTCCCATATGGTCAGGGTGGCGCCGTCTTCAATTTGAACGGCCACCCCGCGATAGGATTCATTGGCAAGACCGGAGACAGAGAACACACAGACGATCAGGGCGGCAAGCGTGCAGGCAGAAAAAATGCGGACATGCTTATATATATCTGGCAGCAGCCTGTCGTTGCGCAGGGGTGGTCTTGGAAAGGCCTGAAACGGATTAGTCATCATACAGATTCAAGTCAGGGTAATGAATTTTTGAACATTCCTGGCAGATGCCGTGACTGAGAACCGCGTCTGAATGCTCATCCAGATAGTCTTCGAGCCGGTTCCAATACCCTTTGTCATCCCTGATTTTTTTGCAGTGAGAGCAGATAGGGATCAGGCCGGATAGGGTTTTTACTTTGGCCAGGGCATCCTGGAGTTCCTGGATCAGTTTTTCATTTTTCGCTTCAGCCAGATTCCTTTTATCTGAAATACGGTTGTTTTTCAGTGCAATGGCGGCGAGTTCGCCAAATCCACCGGCAATGACGGCATCTTCTTTTGTGAAATCAGAGGACTTATTGGCCAGTCCCATGACACCGACTGATTTGCCTTCAATGATCAGAGGTGCAAACATCACATTTTCAAGGGCAACATGACCTTCCGGCAGGAACCGGGTCCATTCACTTTTCATGAACTGGTTGTCATATACCACTTTGCCTTTCCGGTAGGCATCTTCACGAAGCCCCCGGATGGGCATGGGCAGTTCCGGGTCCACAGTACAGGGC
>CAZLNA010000140.1:0-1825 GCA_964560485.1 uncultured Desulfobacula sp.
TTGGCGGACTGGCCAGCCGGCTGCATCATACCATTGAAGGGGATGATATCCAGGCCTATCTCAAAGATCTGGTTGACAGTGTTGAAGGCCATGCTAAAATCGAAGTACTCAAACAGGCGATCATCACGGATTTTGGCGGGTATAAGGGGAACTTCAAAACCACCGTCCTTGTGGGCACCGACATGATGGAGAAAAAGATCGACCATGGTGTCATGATTGTGGCCACCGGTGCCACAGAATATCAGCCCTCCGAGTTTATGTATAATGAATCCGATGCCGTAGTCACCCAGCTTGAACTTGCAGATATGATTGAGGACAACAAGGCTGGGGATCTGAATCGGGTCATCATGGTTCAATGTGTGGGATCCAGGAACGAAGACAATCCCAATTGTTCCAGAATCTGCTGCCAGAATGCGGTGAAAAATGCCATTGCACTCAAGGAGCAGAACGCGGATACAGATGTCTTCATCCTCTACAGGGATATGAGAATGTATTCCATGCTTGAAGAGTATTACACCAAAGCGAGAAATCTGGGTGTCATTTTTTCCCGGTTTGATCCTGAAAATGAGCCCACGGTGGCAAAAGGTCCGGATGGAATGCTTCAGGTCCAGTTCACTGATCATGTTCTTGGTCGGCGGATTGAAGCGGATGCGGATCTTGTGGTCTTAAGTGCCGGTATCCAGGCGACAGATACCGAGGAATTGTCCACGATTATCAAAAGCGGCAGAAATGCCGAAGGGTTCTTCATGGAAGCCCATGTGAAACTCAGGCCGGTGGAAGCGGCCACTGAGGGTATCTTTATCTGTGGTACAGCCCATGGACCCAAGCTGATTACAGAAACCATTACCCAGGCTATGGCAGCAGCCTCAAGGGCGACCACCTTCCTTGCACAGGAATACCTGACCTTGTCAGCGGTGACAGCGGAAGTGGCACAGGAAACGTGCGCTTCCTGTCTGGTCTGTGTCAGATCCTGTCCTTACAATGTACCGGTTATTAATGAAATGGGGGTCAGCTATATTGATCCGGCCCTTTGCCAGGGATGCGGTGTCTGTGCCTCTGAATGTCCTGCAAAGACCATCAAACTGAACTGGTACGAAGATAATCAATTGCTCAGCAAGGTGGAATCCTTGCTGGAGGGGGTAATATGAAAGATGAATTTCAGCCTGTGATTCTGGCATTTTGCTGCAATTTCTGAGGGTATTCAGCTGCGGACCTGGCAGGTTCCATGAGACTGAAGATCCCGACGAATTTTAGAATTATCCGCGTTCCATGCAGCGGCAAAGTTGACTTGATTCACATCCTCAGAGCCTTTGAAAAGGGGGCTGATGGTGTCTATGTGGTGGGATGCATGGAAGGCGACTGTCATTATAACGAAGGCAATTTCAGAGCCAGAAAAAGAGTGGAACAGGCTGCAGCCATCCTGGACAAGGTTGGCGTCGGTGCGGAACGGGTGAAGATGTTTAACCTGTCGTCCGGCGAAGGACCGCTGTTTGCCCAGTATTCCATTGAAATGGTCAATAAGATTAAAGAACTGGGGCCAAGCCCTATTCGGCTGGCAAAATCAAAGAAAAAGGATGCAGCCTGACCCGGCACCCTTGACAATAGCTAACTAAATATGAGGTTCGCTTATGATAATAGCAGAGAAAAAACCGATTGAGGAAATCATCGAGGAAATCAAGGATTACAAAAGAATCCTCATTCTTGGATGCAACGAGTGTGTGACGGTTTGTGAAGCCGGCGGGAAAAAAGAAGTTGAGGTGCTGGCATCCACCTTGAGAATGTATTTCATGAATCAGGGGCAAGAAAAGGAAATCAGTGAAAAAAC
>CAZLNA010000140.1:1925-4951 GCA_964560485.1 uncultured Desulfobacula sp.
GCCACCACCGGCGGAATCTGTCCTGTTTCCAGGTGTGCAAAACGGGTGCTCAACGGACCGTGCGGCGGTTCAACCAACGGCAAATGTGAAATCGATAAAAATACCGATTGTGCATGGCAGTTGATTGTGGACCGGCTGAAAGCCCTTGGCAAAATGGATGATTATGAAAAGGTTGCTCCGGTGAAAGACTGGTCCACTGACAGGGCCGGCGGACCGAGAACGGTAACGCGGGAGGATGTAAAGATATGAGTGAAATAGTGACTGAAAGCAGGCTTGAAAAAGTATTGAAGTCCGGACAATTGGCTGTAACCTCCGAATGCGGCCCGCCCAGGGGGTCCGATGCTGAGGAAGTCAAGGAAAAAGGCGCCCTGATCAAGGACCATGTGGATGCGGTGAACGTGACCGACAACCAGACCGCCATGACCCGCATGTCCTCTCTGGCTGCCTGTATCCATCTCAAACTGATGGGAATTGAACCGGTACTTCAGATGGTGACACGGGACAGAAACCGGGTGGCGCTCCAGAGTGATATCCTCGGGGCTGCTTCTTTTGATATTCCAAACATGCTCTGTCTTTCCGGTGACCACCAGAGTTTTGGTGACTGTGCCCAGGGTCAGAACGTCCATGACCTTGATTCCATGCAGCTGGTTCAGACGGTTCGTCATATGCGGGATGAAGGTAAATTTTTAGGGGGCGATGATATCAAGCGTCCGCCGAAAATCTTTGTCGGTGCAGCAGCCAACCCATTTGCCGATCCGTTTGAAATCCGCGTGCCCCGGCTGGCCAAGAAAATCGCCTGCGGCGCGGAATTCATCCAGACCCAGTGTATCTATAACCTGGACAAATTCAAGGAGTGGATCAGACGGGCGCAGGACCGCGGGCTGACAGAACAGACCTATATCATGGCCGGTATGACACCGATGAAATCTGTAGGTATGGCCAAGTACATGAAAAACAGGGTGCCGGGAATGGATGTGCCGGACGAGATCATTGACCGCCTGGCCGGTGTGCCCAAAGAGAAGCAGTCCCAGGAAGGGATTGATATCTGCATTGAGCATATCCAGGAGCTCAAGGAAATTGACGGGGTTTCAGGTTTCCATATCATGGCCATTGAATGGGAAGAAAAAGTACCCGAGATTGTTGAAAAGGCAGGACTTTATCCCCGGCCGGAAGTTTAATTTTCATATCCAATCCCAGATGCGATGTATAAAAAGCCGCTGGCAGCAAAAGTCTGCCTGCGGCTTTTTTTTATCTTTGTATCTGCTACTCCTGGTAAAGGTTGAGTGTCTGGATATCTGTAAATTCCATGGCAGCCTCACTTTTTTCAGCGAATTTTTCAAGCTGCCGCTTTTTTATCGGGTCTGACAGCGCTGTCCGGCTCCATTCCCTGCAGGAACAGTCAAGCTGAATCGGTTGTATGTAATAGATCTGAAGTATGGTCTGATTGCTGGCACCGGTCAGCCTGGCATATTTTCGGATTAAAAAGCATGTCCCGTCTTTTTCTTGATATGTAAAATCTGCCTGGAAATACTGATGGCCGGTTTTAACGATATTCTTTGATGATATCAGATTATCGATATGCCAGCTGCCCGGAGGCCGCCAGCTGTTTTCCTGTAAGGTTTGCAGCTGAACAAGGACCATGGTCTGGTCAAACCGGTTCACAAAAGAATAGCTCTCTGCATCCATGGTGAATAATGCTTCCTGATCAATGATACTGAATTTGTCCTCTTTCCGGGCATATTCCAGTCTGGGATCCAGTTTGAGGGCAACCTGCGGACGGGTGGAATAGAAATAATTGTCTTTCACACCCCGTTTGGTTTCCATTGCGACACATCCTTGAACAACAAACGCAAGCAGAACACACCATCCCCATTTTTCCATTTGAGAGCTCCTTTGGTTTCCGTCTGATTTTAGTTATTGGCCCCTTTCACAACGTCCGCCCAGATGCTTGTACAAAAACAGTTCGATTTCCTGGAACATTTTTTCCATATTATGTGACCAGACCATGCCGTGCCTGGCAGTGTCTAATTTTTTTGATACGACCTTTTTATTTGCCTTTTTCAGGGCGTCGATCATATTGCGGGACTGTCTGGGATCGACTTGTTGATCCAGGCTGCCGTACATGATCAGGACCGGATTCTGGACGCGGTCTGCGAAAAATACCGGAGATCTGCTTTTCATATCTTCGCGGTCCGATTGTTTCCAGGGGTGTCCGGCATACGTATACCATGCATCAATGGCTCTTTTCCGGTAGAGCGGCGGCTGCCCGGGCCAGTGTGCCACCTGGGCAGCCAGGTCAGACACGCCGTTGATGGAGATGCCGCAGCAGAACAGACCGGGTGTGAATACCATCCCGCAGAGTGCGGCATAGCCCCCGTAACTGCCGCCGGCAATGGCAATTTTTCCAGGATCTGCCAACCCTTGTGCAATAGCCCATTTCACTGCATCGGACAGATCGTCCTGCATTTTCCTGCCGAATTCATTGACGGCCGCCTCTGTAAAAAAGCGGCCATACCCTGTAGAGCCCCTGAAATTGATCTGAAGGACAAGATAGCCCCGGTTGGCCAGGAACTGGACCAGCCGGTCCGGCTGCCAGTAGTCTCTGGCCCAGGGACCGCCATGGACCAGGAGCACCATGGGAAGCCTTGATTTTTTTGTCTCTTTCGGTCGGGTCAGGTAACCATTCAGGACCAGGCCGTCCCTGCTTTCAAAGCGAACCGCCTTTGTAGCAGACAGGGCGTCGGGAGAGGCCTGCCAGCGGTTTTTTCCTAAAAGCGTTTTTTGTTTTGTCCTCAGATCATACAGGAAAAAAGACGCTCCTTTCTCGTCCCATTCTTTGATCGTCCACAACTGCTCCCTCCGGTCCATTCCCAATATTTTTATGCCTGCCGGTGTTTTCGGATTCAAGATATCCATATGGATTTTCAATGAAGGGTCAAGCACGTGGCGCTTTGGGTAATCCGGATTGGACCAGGCAAAAAGCAGCTTGCCGGTTTCAGGGCTGATCAATACCTCCTCAATGTCAG
>CAZLNA010000140.1:4961-5954 GCA_964560485.1 uncultured Desulfobacula sp.
CTGGAGGACCAACGCTTCTTTTCCGGTCGACAGGTCAAACCGCACAAGGGCCATTGTTCTCCTTCCCCGGTTGGACAGCAGCCAGAGCCCGGTGTTATCCGGTGTGAGGCCGATACTGGTGACATTTTCCTCTGGTGTCCATGTCTGGAGGATATGCCATACCCCCTTGTCAAACCGCTCCAGCTGCAGTTCATTTGTTTTAAGGGCACGGATGCAGCCGACAAGATCGCCGTTCCTGCCGGTTATCCACTGGACGACATCTTCGTCGCTTTCCGCAATCAGGGTTTCATCGCCGGATTCAGAGTCAATGCGGTAGAGACCATGGTCATTTTGTCTGGATTTGTTCTGGCGCAGCAGGATGTATTTTTTAAAAACGCCCTGTGGTTGTAATTGAGCCATTGACGCTGCCTTCGGGGTCAGGTTGACAGGTCGGGCTGCGGGGCGGGCAAGATTTGAACGGTAGATGTGGACAGGCTGCCGGGGCACGGGCTCAAACGAAAAAAAAATATGGCGGCTGTCGCTGTCCCAGCGGAACCAACTTACATGACACCAGGTGTGAGTGTGAATCCTTTCAACCGTATCCTGGCCAATCGTTTTAAAATGAATGGTAAAATGATGGTGATGATACCCCAGCCAGGCCAGTTTTTTTCCGTCAGGTGAAATTTTGTAGTTCAAAGTGCTGTCTTCATGGTCCATAAAGTTTTTTCGCGGAATTAATTCCGGCAGACGGGTTCCGGATAAACCCGGGTGAGTGGCTGGTGCCATGCAGCCTATGGTCAAGGCTGAAAAGAAGACTAATAGAGCAGTTGAAACACAGTTTGTCATTGGTGATCGGTTCATCAGCATATCCTTTCCCAGGGCTGCGGTTAGACCCCGGAGGCATTGGCAATAAACTCACGGCACTCTTGATATAGACCGGGTCATAAATAAAATCAATCGGGGAAACCCTTAATTTTAAGAACAATTTTTTTACTGAATATGGTGTTGATGGGT
>CAZLNA010000141.1:0-5938 GCA_964560485.1 uncultured Desulfobacula sp.
CCCAGATCAGCCTGGGATCAAAATTATGGGCGGCGATCATGGTGATCACCACCATCGCGCCGAAAAAGGCAACCCCGATACCGGGGCGGATGGTGGACAGGGCGCCCAGATTAACCAGCCCGGCCAGAACCGCCACCACATAGATATCCACCATGGACCATGCGCCGATCATCTCCGTGACCCGGAAGAGCAGTGTCCGGTCCCTGGGCCTGAAATTAGATCGGTTCTGCACCGAATACAGCAGCCAGGACAGAATGATCAGTTTCAGCACCGGCACCATGATGGAGGCAAAGAAGATGATCAGGGCCAGCACCCATGTTCCCCCTTCAATCAGATGGACGACTCCGCCGAGGATGGTGGACGGGTAGCCCCGCCCGAACTGGATTACGGTCATTACCGGATAGACATTGGCCGGGATAAAGATCAGGGCCGCAGCAATCACCAGGGCCCAGGTTCGTTCAATGCTGTTTTTTTTCCGGCTGTGGACCGGTGTGCCGCACCGGGGGCAGGTGTGGTGTGTTTCGCCCACCAGAAGCCGGCAGGTATGGCAGGCGGCAAGGCCGGCTTCCCGCGCCGTGCCGGGTCGGGGGGCACCGGGAATCCCGGAACAGGCGTCATCCGCTGCCGGTTCGCTGAACGGTGCCCAGATCAGGCCGGCATCAAAGACGCTGTTGGCCGCGGCCAGCAGCACCATGAGTCCGGCAAAGGAATAGAATCCGGCCCCTGGGATGATCTGGGCCATGTCCAGAAGCTTGACAAAGGAAATCAGCACCCCGAGCATGAAGACCGACACCAGCGCCCACGGCTTTAACGCCGAAACCATCCGGAAGACCCCTGCCATCTTCCAGGGCCTGTATCCCCGGTGGAGAGGCACCAGGATATAGAGCATCCCCAGGGTGACGGCCAGCGGAAAGATAAAACTGGTCAGGACCACCAGCAGTCCCACTTCGCCCATGCCCAGGTGATACAGCTGGAAAGCACCGGAAAGGAAAAAATTTTCCACCATCCGGCCATGGATTTTTAGGGATAGAAAGGGAAAACAATTGGAAATGATAAAGAGGAGCAGGGCGGCGATGTTAAGGGCAAGCGCTTTTTCAATGCTGCGGGGAACCTGGCGGTACAGAAAGGCACCGCACCGTTTACACAAAGCTTTTCCCCTGAAGCGCAGGTTCACGCTCTGGTGAAGGTAGTCGCATTCATGGCAGGCGACCCAGGTATGAAGGTTTGCACCCTTATCCATAGAATTCAAGGCAACCGTTTTTTGCAGGTTTTATATCAGTGCTTAATGAGTCTGAGTAGCACACAGGCGCCTGGAATTCAATTTATTATTGCCCCGGGCAGGTTTCAGGCCCGTGCGGGGCAGGGCTTTCCAGACCCTTCGCTGTCTGGGCCGCTGCCCGGTTTAATCGTCCTACTGTCCGGAATCACGCGCAAAATAAACCCGGTTCGTTAAAGAATCATCTTGGCCAGTGCATCGGCCTTTTCAAAGCTGGGATCAATCAGGGATTCCATTTTTTCTGCAGAGATACCGCAGGCCGACTCTGCCGCTGAAATCATTTCATCAATGCCGCTATTGTCCTCATTCTCCCTCAGGACAGAAACGATTCTCACCGGAATGAGCGTATCATGGTCCTTGTCCAGTTCCGGGTTGTGATGATTGTGGATCGACTGGGCAATCGTCTCGGGCAGCTCCCACTCCGCGCAGATCCATGCGGCCACTTCGGCGTGATCCCATTCCAGAAATTCCCTTTCATGCAACGCCAGGTCACCGCCTTCCAGGTGCCATTTTTTGAAGATGGGATCATAGTCGTCACTCCGGTGGCAGGCCAGGAAGGGCAGGGCCATGTCCTGGAGAAAGGCTGCGGTAAAACATTCCGACTCCTTGGCCGGGCATAGAATTTTGGCCAGCTCGTCGGCCAGCATTGCCCGCCGTGCGGATGTCAGCCAGAACTCGGCCGGGTCATGCCACTGGCACACCTGTTTGGGGATGCCTTTGGCAACCCCGACCCCCAGAACCAGGGATTCCAGTTGTGACAGCCCCACCAGGGCGATGGCCTGGGTCAGGTTTTCCACCTTTTTGGTGGGGGAAAAGGCGGCTGAGTTGGCAATGCTCAATAATTTAACGGACAGTCCCGGGTCCAGGGACAGGGTCTGCGCAATATCTGAGGCAGATGAATACGGACTTCGGATTTTTTGCAGGATCTGCATGACCACTGCCGGAAATGACGGCAGTTTGTATCCTTTTAATACGTCCTGCAGTCTCTTTTTCGGGTCTACTTTTTTCTTGAAAAAGGAAAACATAGGCCACCTTGTTTTATATGCGGTTCATTATTCGGCACGCCGTGCCATCTTATTGCCCAGTATGCTCAGCAACCCACCCAGTCCGACATACCCGATAATGGACTGGAGCGTTACAAAAATTTGTCCTGCAAGTGATGCCGGCACCGCATCACCATATCCCAATGTGGTGGCGGTGACAACACTGAAATAGATGGGAGAGTACCAGGTTCTGTGCCCGCCGTAGTCAATATCCACCACCGTGTAAATGGCTGCGAACACGAGCATGGCGCATGAAAGCCACAGAAACCACCTGAAAATGCTGCGCCCGCAGTCCGATGTTGCCCGCCAGATCAGGTAGAGCAGGCGATGAAATCCCGAGGTTTTCTGGAACTCGAACAGGTAGTTTTCATCCGCGATATACCGCCGGACCAGAAAGGCGCCCCTCAAATCCAGATCCCGGATATCGGCCCCGATCCAGTCCGCTTTTTTAAAATTTCTGATTCCCAGAAGGCGGCACCCTTTCATGTCGGCCAGCTCGAAATTGCTTCCGGACACGTCACTGTGTTTAAGATCGCTTTCCGCCAGGGTGGCACGGGTAAATACAGCATCAACCAGATTGGCCTCTGTCAGTCGCGCCCGGGTTAAATCCGCCGCCCTGAAATCTGCCTGATGCAGCGTTGATTTGCTCAGGGTCGCATCTTCAAAAACGGCATTGATGGCACTGGCCCGGGTCAGGTCGGCTCCGCCGAATCCCGCCTGTTTGGCGCTGCATTCGTTCATGCTGGCTTCGGTGAGATCTGACCCGATAAACTCGCATTCGTCCAGAATGGCCTGTTCCATACTGGTCTCATGAAATTTAGAGTGGCTGCAGATGCAGTTGGTCAGGTTGGAGTGATTCAAATTGGCATAGGACAGATCATATCCGGATAAATCCAGATTGGACAGCTCTGTGTTGGCCAGCAGTATCCCCCTCAGGTCCAGATTTGCCGGTCTGTCCGGATTGTGTTTTTTGCACTCTGATTTTAGCCGCGCCAGCATCTCTTCCAGCATGGTGCTGTCTGCGTCTGCGCTCTTTTCATGCCAGCGGGTTCGAAATGACAGTATCTCCTGCCTGTTTGGTGTCTGATCGGCCTTTTCCATGGTTGATCCCCAGCTTAGTCTATTCATTTACTATGATTTCAGAACGGTTCGTACACTATATCACAGGACGGGCAGATAAAGGGATGTTTTTACAGGGGGGAATTTGTGCGCAGACCTTACCCGAGCCGCTTCACCGGCAAAAGGGCTGCGCCACGGGAGCGGTTCTCATTGACTCAGGTTGCTGGGACTGCTGGCATATCCGGTCTTTCGAGGACTGATTCGGCCAGCCTGTCCCTGGTGAGTTTGACACTGGCCATGTCTGTGAAGATCAGGTCTGTTTGACAAGAAGCGGTTACTGGTTAATTTTCAGGGTATGAGGAACAGGCCGGCATGCCGGTCATCACTGCGATCCAGAAAAAGAAAGGATACAAATAATGCTCAGTACCCAGAAGATAACCAATGCATTTGAAGCCATTGTTGAAGAGGTTGAGAAACTGGAAGGGCATGATCTTCCGGAGGCGGTTGAACAGGGGTTGAAAACCATTCGTTCCATTGCCAGACACCAGAATGATATCAGGGATTCAAAAGAGGGAAGCTGCGCGGCCCATTCCTAAAGGATTGAATTAAAAAAAGGGACATCGTATTCCGGGCGGTTCAATCCGCTGACCCACAAGCCCCATGGAGACCAGAATGGAAACCGTATCAGGTATGAGAGTGATTCTGCGTGGTGATGTCACCACCATAAAAAATTGGAGGTCTGTTTTTGAAAAGGCCGGGATACGAAGCGAAATTGCTTTACCCCACCGTAAGCAATCCTGAAAGACCACCTTGTTGCTGGCAGTTGCCGACAATCAGCTGGAAAAAGCCATGGCACTGATGGATGACGATTTTAAAGCCAGCCTCAGTGACAGAGAAAAAGAAATCTCCGGGATGGTTGTCGATCACAATGCATCCCACACCCAATGCCCGGGCTGTCTGACAACGTTTGAAACCGGGCCGGTTGACTGTCCTGAATGCGGGCTTTATTTAGGGTTCCCGTAATCTGAAAAATGGATCTGTCTGCGGCCGGATACTTCATCTGGCGTACCGTGCTTCCGGTTTTTCTGTATCCACGGCGCTGGCTTCGAACCGCTGTCGGGTCCGATTGTCATCGAATGCCACTGAAAAACTGACGGCAGGTGCATTCATTTTTTTTTAATATCAGTATCCCGAAGAACCAGATCAGACTTGGTGGGAATACTGGCGGAAAATCCATTTTCCAGGAGCAGTTCCAGAACCTTTCTGGTTTGATGGAATTGAGCCTCAGACGGTTGATACGGGTCTGTCTGGTATCCCATGTATATGGTCTGGGGGGAATACGATACCATCAGGCTCTTTGCTCAGCTGATCGACAATATTGCCATGCATTTGAATTTCTTCAGACCAATCTGCTTCGGCATTGGTCGGCGCATAACAATAGAAGCTTTCTCAAAATAAAGATTTTGGCCTTAGATCAAGGAAGATGAAAAATTCAACCGGAGGAATATACGTAATATTGTGAGCGAAGCTCCTCTCCGAGCCGAGGATTGAATTTTTCACCTGACGCTGAGATAGGGGCAAAAGATTATTCTGAGGTGGCTTCTATTAACAGTAATGCTCACAACAGACATCGGTATCAATCTGATAATCCAGCTCTTTCAATCCACATGGCGTCAGAATTTTTCTGCGGCTGCATGTGGAGACGTTCATTGAGAAATATCTCTTTTGAAATCAATATTCAGTCGTCTTTTATTTTTTAAATGAATAGAGCTCGTCTGTTCTGGCGGCCATGGAAAAATCATTTTTATGAAGCCCCTTTATTTTATGGGTGGTCCATAACACCTCCACACGTCCCCAGTTCAGAATCAGTGTGGGATGGTGATACTCGGCCTCGGCCAGCTCACTCACCTGATTGACGAAAACCAGAGCCTGCTTGAAATTCTTAAAACCAAACGTCCGCTTCAGGGACTGGGTTCCCTGAACCGTAACGACATCCCATTCAGGGATCTGCCTCTTGTAGGCATTGATTTCATCTGTGGTTGCAACGGGGGCGCCTTTTTCGCAGGGAACACATTTGTGCCGGGTTAAACTTTCCATAATACGCTCCGTGAAATTGAATTTTGTTTATGTGAATACGATAATCAGTTTTTCTGAACTGTCATCCATGAATCGCCCCTCGGTTTTCAAGACTCGTCCGAGAGGTAAAAAGATGATGACAAAATCAAGACAGATCCGATACAATAATCTTGATTTTTCTTATTATATCGACTGGCAGACAGGGATAAAAAAATGGAAAACAATAACGCCTTTGACATTAAAATCTCAAAACGTGATCTTGAAATCATCGTGCGAACCGCGCAAAGCATGCATGATCATTAGGACAATCCATATATCGTCGATTTTGCAGTATTGAACAATAGCCAAAGCAGAATGGCAGAGTTTATCGCAACGTTCAAAGGGCATGAAACGGCCGTCATTGCCATCGGGTCTTCCGATTGGGATACCATTACGGATCTGATTCAGCACGCAGATAAAACCCTGCCAGGCATAACCCGTGAGG